>VAYD01000377.1:0-4014 GCA_005883905.1 Actinomycetota bacterium | reverse complement strand
CGAGCACGGCGCGCCGAGCGTCACCGGGCGGAACGGGCCGTGGGCGTCCGAGCTCGAGAACAGCGCCGCGCCGTTGTGGTTGAGCCAGGCGAGCCAGAACAGGAAGCCCTCGTCGCGCTTGGGGTTGTCCGGGCCCTCGCGGCCGTTGGGGTTGAAGCCGACCATGTTGAAGAGGTGGTTGAGCACGGTGAACGTGCGCGTCAGATCCGGCGTCGCCCGCGCCAGGTTCTTCGACGCCGGCTTGAGGTCGCGCACCACCGGCCGCGCGTCGCGCACGAACGGGCGGATCTCGGTGCGCAGGATCGGCGCCGCCTCCGTGGCGAACGGCGTGACCTGCTTGTTCGCCGCATTGAGCGCCTTGACCGTCGGGCGCAGCTTCGTGACCGCCGGGCCGAGCACGTCGGCGAGCGTCTTGACCTTGCCGAACGTCTGCGTGGTCTGGCGCAGCGTGCCGGGCAGGTCGCCGACCGCGCGCGTGATGTTCTGGTCCTGCGAGGCCAGCGCGCGGAACACTGCGGAGGATGTCGAGACCAGCTCGGCCAGGTCGTTGCCCTTCTGCGCCAGCGCGCCGTTGAGCACGTTGAGCTGGTGGATCAGACGGCGCAGGTTGCGGTGGCGCAGCGCCACGTACTTGTTGACGAGCGCGAGGTCCTTGTGCGTCGGCTCGAAGCGGCGGAAGACCTCCTGCAGGTCGTAGCCGCGCTTGTGCAGGCCCTCGCCGGCGCCGGAGATCAGCAGCCGCAGGTAGTCGCGCGTGTCGGCATCCAGCGACGAGTAGACCTCGTCGGGGTTGATGTCCGGCAGCGTGTTCCTGACCGGGATCGTGTAACCCGCCCTGGCGACCGGCGCGCTCTTCGTCCCCGGGTTGAGCTCGATGAACATGTCCTTCAGCCCGGTCTTCGGGCGAAGGAGCGCGGTCGCGTCGGTGTGGACGATCCCCTTGTACTGGGGGTCGACGTCCATCGTCACGATCGCGCGGCCCTCGGAGAGGTCGACCTTCGAGATGTCGCCGACGCGCACGCCCGAAACGCGCACGGTCTGGCCCTGGCCCGGCGTGACGGCCTGCGCCGTCGAGAACTCCGCCTTCAGCTTGTAGGGCGCGCTCTCGATGATCGGGAAGCGCAGCCGCTGGTGCGACAGCACGTAGCCGGCGACCGCGGTCGCGACCACGGCCAGACCGATGATCGCCGCGAAGTCCTTCATGTGCTTGGAGATCGCGGTTCTCACTTCTTGACCTCCGAGAGGCTCTTGAGCGGCGTCGAGGCGACCTTCAGCTGGCTGCCCTCGCGCTGGAGCAGACCGCGCAGCCAGTCGACGGCCTTCGTCGTCGCCGTCGCATTGGCCGCCTGCGCGGCCGCACTCGTCAGGTCGACCTTGGTCCCCTGCGGCGCGGGCAGCGGGTTGGAGCGCAGGTCCGGCGGCTGCTGCGTCTCGCACGGCACGTCGGGCCGGTACTGGCGCGGGTACTTCTGCGCCGGCGGCGCCGGGTTGACGCCCTTGAGCGGCTGCGCGGTCAGGAACCAGTTGCTGCCGAGCGGGTACGCGTAGTTGGCGGCCGAGACGAGGACGCGGAACCACTGGCCGTTGGCGTCCCCGGAGCGCGACTCGCCCGCGAGGCCGCCGAGCGGGCCGGTCGACTCCTCGTAGACCTTGCGGTTGGTCGGGAAGTCCGAGTCCTGGATCTGGTCGTGCGACCAGGGCAGGATCACCTCGTTCTGGCAGCTCGACGCCGCGCGCACCTGCTCGTAGAGCGGCAGCGTCGCCTTCTGCAGCTTCGTCAGCGCCGGCACCGTCGGCACCAGGTCATGGACGAGCCCGCGCAGCTCGGACGGCGCCACCAGCAGTCGCGCCTGCTGCGCGAACGGGATGCTGGCCGTCAGCGCCGGGCCGCTGGACCGAACGGCCGGACGGAAGTCGCGGATGAAGCGCCGCAGCGGCGGGAACGCGGCGTTCAGCGAGGCCAGCGCCGGGCGGCCCGCCCGCAGCGTGCGCGGCAGCTCGGCGATCGCGTCGCCGAGCGCCGTGTCGTTGACGGCGAACGCGTGCGCGGTCGTGTTGAAGTCGGTGATCAGGCTCTTGAGCTGGACGTCGTTGCGGTCCAGCGCCTCGGCCGTCGCGCCCGCGTTCTTGATGTAGCCGCTGAGGTCGTGCTGGGTCTCGCCCAGGCTCGCGTCCGACGCGATCGCGCCGCGCTCGTAGGCGTTCTTCCAATACGGGATCGAGCGGTTGAATCCCGCGCCGCCCTGGCCGGCCAGGCCGGTCGAGAGCTCGTCGAGCACGCGCCTGAGGTCCTTGCGCGTGTCGGTCTGCAGCGTGCCGAGGATCTGGTCGATCTGCACCGGCGCACTGGTCTGGTTGACCGGGATCGTGTCGCCGTCGCCGAGGGTCGGCGCGCTCGGCGAGCCCGGGTGGACGTCGACGAAGAAGTTGCCCTCGAGGAAGATGCGCGGCCGGATCTGGACGGTCGCGTCCTTGTGGATCGGCAGGCCCTTCTTGTCGATGCGCATCGTCACGCGCGCGGCGTTGCGGTCGCTCGGCAGGTGGTCGACGCCCGTGACCTTGCCGACGTTGACGCCCGCGATCCGCACGGGTGAGCCCGGCTTGACGTTGTTCGCCGTGCGGAAGACCGCGTGGATCTCGTAGTGGTGGCGGAACGGGATCGACTTCGTGAAGCCCAGGTAGGTGAGGATCACGGCGACGATCAGGACGGCCGCGCCGATCGTGAAGTTGCTGGGGCCGCTGCTGTGCCGGCGCCGCATCACTGCGCGGGTTGACCGGCAGCGGGGTGTCGACGCCGCGCCCGCCGGGCCGCGAGGTGAACGTCTCGCCGGGCGGCACGTGATCGGGGTTCAGGCCGACGCCGTGGCCCTGGCTGTCGAACGTCTGGAAGCTCGGCCCGATCGGCCTGTCCTGGAACGGATGGTCGACCGACGCGCGGTGGTACTCGGGGTAGCCGTACGGGTTGGCCGAGTACACGTAGCCCTGCTGGCCGATCGTGCAGTTGGCCGTGCCCTGGGGCGTGACGGCGTCGCCGTAGAAGTTGTTGTGCAGGTACTGCGGGGCGCCGCCGTTGGTCGACCCCACGTTCTTGCCGTTGGCGAACTCGTTGGCGCCCTGCGAGCCGATCCCGTCGTCCTGGCTTGCGGCCTGGTTGAGCAGCGCGCGCTCCGAGCCGCCGGTCTGGTCGGGCGCGGTGAAGTGCTCGGCCGTGAACGTCCAGAACATGTTCCAGTAGTTGCAGACCGTCACGTACGGGCCGAGGTAGCGCAGCTGCGGCTGCAGCGTCATCTCGGTGTCGGTCAGGCCGCGCAGCGCGCCGATCGTCGTGGGCGCCTCGGAGAGGTTGCGCAGCGCGTCCATCGCGCCCTGCAGATCCTTGTTGAGCTGCACCGAGCGCCGCGTCACCGGCGTGCCGATCTCGAGCGCGCGGTTGAGCGGCGGCAGCGTGCGCGGCAGCTCGCTCGCGGCGGCGTTGAGGTCGCGGCTGAACGCGGCGGTGTGCTCGAGGAACGGGCGCTGGACCTTCAGCGACTCGGTCGCGACGTCGAGCGTCGAGGGCTGCTTGGCGATCGTGTCCTTCAGCGCCTGCGGATAGCGCGACCACGCCTCGAACGTGTCGGCCATCTCGGTGAACAGGTTCGAGTTGACCTTCGAGATCGGCGCGACGATCTTCGCCGTCGTCCCGAGCTGCTTGAAGAAGTCCTTGAGGTCGGTGTTCGGGTCCGCGAGGTTCGCCATCACCGGCTGCAGGTGCCCGAACAGCGCCGGCGCGGACTGGATGAAGCGGCTGAGGTCCTCGCCGCGGCCGGCGAACGCGTCGCCGAAGCCCTGCAGGTTGACCTGCGAGGCGCGCCGCGTCTTAGCGTCGAACATGTTGTAGAACTGGTCGAGCTCGACCGGGACGCCCGTCTGGCTCTCCGGCAACATGCCGCCGTTCGGGATCGTCTGCTTCGAGCTGCCCTTCGTGAACTCGACGTACTTCAGGCCGAGCGCCGAACGCGGCCGGATCTTGAT
>VAYD01000376.1:7607-8355 GCA_005883905.1 Actinomycetota bacterium | reverse complement strand
CCCGCCCGACCGGCTCGCTGGTCGCCGACCGCCGCGGCTTGGTCACGAGCTTCAGCTGCTTCCAGCTGCAGGAGCGCGGAACGCTCTTCGTCTCCCCCGGCGACGAGGTCTACGAGGGCATGATCGTCGGCGAGAACGCGCGCGTCGACGACCTCGACGTCAACGCCGTGCGCGAGAAGCACCTGACGAACATCCGCTCCTCCACCGCCGACGAGCTCGTGCGGCTCGTGCCGGCGCGCACGCTCTCCCTGGACCAGGCGCTGGAGTTCCTGCGCGAGGACGAGTGCATCGAGGTCACGCCGCACAGCGTCCGGCTGCGCAAGGCCGAACTTGCACAGGCTGACCGCATGAAGGCTGCACGGCGCGCACGCGCACTCGCCGGGGCCTAGCGCACCGGCGTAGCGTCGTCCCGAGGTGCCCGTCTGGGACAACCCGGGAGTGACGGCCGCGATCGGCCTGGCGGCCGGTGCCGCGACGGCGTACATCCAGAGCGCGCTCGCGGCGCGCGCGAAGGCCGGCGAGGAGCTGCGCGACGAGCGCCTCGACGTCTACCCGCCGGTCTGGCTGAAGACCTCGGAGATCTCGCGCTACCCGCCCGCGGAGATCACGTGGAGCGACCTGGAGCACCTGCATCTCGCGTTGCGCGCCTGGTACTACACCTCCGGCGGGCTGTTCATGTCCGAGCTCACCCGCGCCCGCTACGGCGACACGCAGGAGGTGATCGGCGCGTACCTGCGCAAGCACCACG
>VAYD01000376.1:0-7588 GCA_005883905.1 Actinomycetota bacterium | reverse complement strand
CGATGACCGAGGACCTCGCGACGCGCAAGCAGCGGTCGTTCCTGCTCACCGTGAAGAGCCGCCGCTGGCATATTCGCCAGCACCGCAAGGCTGAGGCGCGCATCAAGCGCTTCGGCGCGCAGCCGTGGCGCTGCCCGCTCGGCGAGATGCAGCTTCAGTCGTCGACTTCGCCCTCGAAGAGCGCGAAGCCCGCACCCTGAGGATCGGTCGCGACCGCGAACCGGCCGGCCGGGATCGGCACGGGGCCGATCGTGACGCCGCCACCCAGCTCGCGGACCTGTGCGACGCTCGCGTCGAGGTCCGCGGTCGTGAAGTACGCGAGCCAGTGCGACGGGATCTCCCATCCCTGCGGGGTCGGCATCATGCCGCCGTTGAGGCGTTCGCCGTTGTTGATGCCCCAGTAGGCCTGCTCGCCGGAGGCGACCTGCTGGAAGGTCCAGCCGAAGAGCCCGCTGTAGAAGGACTGTGCCGTGCCGGGGTCGCTCGTGTTGAGCTGGTTCATCGTGAGCGCGCCGGCGTCGTTGACGAGCTGCGCGCCGATGCTCTGCTTCGGTTGCCAGACGGCGAACACAGCGCCGGTCGGGTCCTGCAGGACGGCCATGCGACCCGCCTCCAGGACGTCGAACGGCTCCGAGATGACGGTTGCGCCGAGCTCGGTGGCGCGCGCCGCGCTGGAGTCGGCGTTGTCGACGGTCACGTACGACAGCCACGCCGACGGCTGCGCATCGTCGCGCTTGCCGTAGACCGCCGCGACCGTGCGCCCATCGATCGTCGCCATCGAGTACGGCGGCGAGTCCGGGACCGGCATGTCCTCGAAGCGCCAGCCGAGCAGGGCTCCGTAGAAGACCTTGGCGCCATCGGCGTCGCTCGTGGCGAGATCGACCCACGAGAAGGCGCCCGGCGCGTGGCGGGTGCGCTCACCCATCGGTGCTGACCTCGAGCGCGCCGTCGCCGAGCGCCTTGGCAAGCAGCGCGCCGAGCTCCGCGCGCTCGTCGGCGTCGAGCGCGCCGAGCGCGTCCTCGGTCGCCGCGGCGACCGCGCGGTCGCCCCGGACCAGCGCCTTCACGCCGGCCGGCGTGATCCGGACGATGTGGCGGCGGCGGTCGTTGGGGTCGCGCTCGCGGACGGCGAAGCCGCGATCCTCGAGCCCGTTCAGCAACTGCACGACCATGTTGGCGTCGACGCACATGATGTCCGCCAGCGCGCTCTGCGTCGTGCCGTCGAAGTCACGCAGGTAGTTGAGCATCGAGAACTGCTTGAGCGTCATGCCGAGGGCGCCCTCGTCGACGTATCGATAGATCACGCGCGAGAGGCGCGTGATGAGGACGACGGCGGGCGCGGTGGTGCGGGTTTTCATAGACATAGTGATTATATCGTGAACAGTTAGATCATACTCTAAAGATCATCATGATATAGTGATGATCATGGAATCCAGAGATAAGCGATGGCTGGCGCTCGCAGTGGTGTGCATGGGTCAGCTGATGATGATCCTCGACGCAACGATCGTGGCGGTCGCGCTGCCCGCGATCAAGACCGATCTGCATTTCTCCTCCTCGTCGCTGACCTGGGTCATGAACGCGTATCTGATCGCGTTCGGCAGCTTCCTGCTGCTCGGCGGCCGGCTCGGCGACCTCATCGGGCGCACGCGAATGTTCCTGACGGGCATCGCGATCTTCACCGGCGCCTCGATGCTGTGCGGCCTCGCCTCGAGCGAGGCGATGCTGATCGGCGCGCGGTTCGTGCAGGGATTGGGCGCCGCGGCGGCTGCTTCGGCGATCCTCGCGCAGCGCGTGCGCGCCATGTCCGCGTACACGTTCGTCAGCGTCGCGGGCGGCTCGATCGGCCTGATCGCAGGCGGCCTGCTCACCCAGGGCCTGACCTGGCACTGGATCTTCTTCATCAACGCGCCGCTCGGCGTGCTCGCGTTCCTCGCGGGGCGCGCCACGCTGGAGAGCGACCGCGGGCTCGGCCTCGGCCACCACGTCGACGTGCTCGGCTCGTTCCTGATCACCGGCGCGGCGATGATCGGCATCTACGCGATCGTCGGCTCGGAGCAGTACGGCCTCGGCTCGGCGCGAACGCTCGGCCTCGCCGGCGTCGCCGCCGCGATGCTCACGGCGTTCCTCGCGGTCGAGCGCCGCGTTCCGAGCCCGATCCTGCCCCTCGAGATCATGCGCCTGCGCAGCCTGATGATCGCGTGCGGCGTGCGCGCGCTGATGGTCTGCGGGATGTGGGCGTCGTTCTTCGTCGGCGCGCTGTATCTCGAGCGCGTGCTCGGCATGGGACCGGTCGCCGCTGGCGCGGCGTTCCTGCCCCAGACGCTGACGGTCGCGGCGTTCTCGCTCGGCCCGACGGCGCGGCTGACGGCGCGCTTCGGCGAGCGGCGGATGCTGCTGTTCGGGCTGACCGTCCTCGTCGCCGGGCTCGGGCTGTTCTCCGCGGTGCTCCAGCCCGGGGCGGCGTACTTCCCGGGGCTGTTCGCGGCCTACGCGCTGATCGGCGTCGGCGCGGGGACGTCGTTCATGACGCTCGTGACGCTCGCGCTGGCCGACGTGCCCGCGGCCGACGCGGGGATCGCCTCGGGGCTGGTCAACGTGTCGGTGCAGATCTCGGCCGCGCTCGGGCTGGCCGTGCTCGGCACGATCGCGGCGGGCCAGACCGGGCGCCTGAGCGACCGGGGCGAGACCGCGGTCCACGCCCTCTCCGGCGGCTACCAGCTCGCGTTCGTCGTGGCGGCGGGCTGCGTCGCGGTCGCGCTGCTGATGGCGGCGCTGTTCATCCAGGGCCCGAACGCGCGCGGGGCACACGACGCCGAAGGCGATGGGTCCGGGGTCCCGGCGCACGTGCGCGCGGAGGTCGAGCCGGCATGAGGACTGCAGCCAAGCGCAGAGCGCGCCGCATGTGGCGGCAGCTCGAGCTCGCCTACGCGGATGCGCTCCCGTCGGGATCGGCGGCCACCCGCGAGACGCCGGTGGTAGCCCGCAGCGCGGCCACGGCGGTCGCCATCTCCTCGATCGGGCCCGTGAGCTCGTCGAGCGCGGTGGGGTCGCCCTCGGCCGCTCGTCGATCCGGTCCAGGATGCCTGTGAGCTGATCGGCCATGGCCTCGCTGTACCCGGTTGCGCGCGCCTCACGCTCGGGCACGGCCATGCGCGGCTCGTCGCCGCCG
Source organism: Actinomycetota bacterium (assembly GCA_005883905.1). Classification (GTDB taxonomy): domain Bacteria; phylum Actinomycetota; class Thermoleophilia; order Solirubrobacterales; family Solirubrobacteraceae; genus AC-49. The sequence goes on along the minus strand of VAYD01000376.1, from coordinate 4,419 downwards.
CACACGCCTCGGGGGATCTCCGACCGCATTGGTAGGATTATCCACGATGATCTTCACGACGAAGGCGGAGTACGGCGTGCGGCTCCTCGTGGAGCTCGGGCGCCAGAGCGAGGCCCGGCCGGTCTCGCTCAAGGCGATCGCCGAGGCGGAGGGCCTCCCGCTCGCCTACCTCGAGCGCATCGTCGCGCTCCTGCGCAAGGCCGAGCTCGTCGAGTCCACCCGCGGCGCGCACGGCGGCTACCGCCTGGCGCGGTCCGCCGACGACATCCGCATGGACGACCCTGGAGGGCTCGGTCGCCCCGATGACCTGCTTCGTCGACGACCGCGGCGAGACCGGGCACGGCGTGCTGTGCTCGCACGAGGCCGACCAGGGCCAGGGCTGTGCGACGAAGCTGCTGTGGACGCGCGTGCAGGGCGGCGTCTTCAAGGCGCTGCAGCAGACCACGCTTGCCGACCTCGTCGCCTTCTCGGCCAAGACGACCCCCACGAGAGAGCTCCTGAATGCCTGAACTCGAGATCAAGAACCTCCACGTCGCCGCCGGCGACAAGCAGATCCTCAAGGGGCTGGACATCTCGGTCCGCTCGGGCGAGGTGCACGCCCTCATGGGCCCCAACGGCTCGGGCAAGTCGACGCTCGCCAACGCGGTCATGGGCCACCCGAACTTCGAGGTGACGGAGGGACAGATCCTCTTCGACGGCGAGGACATCACCGAGGCTGCGCCCGACGAGCGCTCGCGGATGGGGCTCTTCATGGCGTTCCAGTACCCGGTCGCCGTCCCGGGCGTGACCGTCACCAAGTACCTGCGCATGGTGATGAACGCCCACCGCGCCGCGGCCGGTGAGCCAGAGGTCTCGCTGCGCGAGTTCCGCAAGACGGTCGAGGAGGCGATGGAGCTCGTCAACGTCCCGCGTGAGTTCAGCTCGCGTTACCTCAACGAGGGGTTCTCCGGCGGCGAGAAGAAGCGCATGGAGATCCTCCAGCTCGCGCTCCAGCAGCCGCGGATCGCGGTCCTCGACGAGACCGACTCGGGCCTCGACATCGACGCGCTCAACGTCGTCGCGCACGGCGTCAACACGGTCGCGCGCGAGGCGAACATGGGCGTGCTGATCATCACCCACTACCAGCGGATCCTCCACATGGTCGAGCCGCAGCGGGTGTCGGTGATGTTCGACGGGCGGATCGCGAAGGAAGGCGGTCGGGAGCTCGTCGAGCAGCTCGAACGCGAGGGCTACGGACGGCTGCGCGAAGAGGTCGGCGCGGCCGCCTGATGGGCCTGTACGCCGGCACCGCACTGCAGCACGAGTTCCCGACGCTCGATCGCGAGGGGCTCGTCTACCTCGATTCGGCGGCGACGTCGCAGACGCCGCGCAGCGTCATCGACGCGATGACGGCGTACTACGAGACGACGCGCTCGTCCGTGCATCGCGGCGTTTACCCGCTCGCGGTCGAGGCGACCGAGCGTTTCGAGGGCGGCCGCGAGAAGGCCGCGTCCTGGCTGCGCTGGGACCCCGAGTGCACGATCTTCACGCGCAACGCGACCGAGGCGATCAACGCGGTCGCCTACACGTGGGGGCGCGCGAACATCGTCCCGGGCGACCGGATCGTGCTGACCGAGATGGAGCACCACTCCAACCTCGTGCCGTGGCAGGTCCTCGCCGCGGAGAAGGGCGCGGTCCTCGAGTGGGTCCCGATCGACGACGAGGGCATCCTCGACCTGACGGTGCTCGACGGGCTCCTGCAGGGCGGCGACGTCAAGGTCGTCGCGGTCGGCCACGTGTCGAACGTCATGGGCACGATCAACCCGGTCGCCGAGATCGTCGCGCGCGCGCACGCGAAAGGCGCGGTCGTCGTGATCGACGGCACGCAGGCGGTGCCGCAGATCCCGGTCGACCTCTCCGACATCGGCGCGGACTTCTACGCGTGGACGGCGCACAAGGCCTACGGCCCGACCGGCATCGGCATCCTGCACGGGCGCCGCGAGCTGCTCGAGGCGATGCCGCCGTGGCTGGCCGGCGGGCACATGGTCGGCCGCGTGACGAAGGAGCGCACGACCTGGGCCGAGCTGCCGCACAAGTTCGAGGCCGGCACGTCGGCGATCGCCGAGGGCGTCGGCCTGGGCGCCGCGGTCGACTTCATCCGCGCGATCGGCATCGAGGACATCCGCGCGCACGAGCGCGAGCTGGTCGCGTACGGGCTGGAGCGGCTCGCCGAGGTACCGGGGATCACGCTCCACGGCCCGCGCGACGCCGACCACCGCGGCGCGGTGATCTCGTTCGCACTGGACCACGCGCATCCCCACGACGTCGCCGAGATCCTCGGCCGCGAGGGCGTCTGCATCCGCGCCGGGCACCATTGCACGCAGGTGCTGATGGCGCGCCTGGGCGTGGGCGCGACGTCGCGCGCGTCGTTCGCGATCCACAACACGCGCGAGGACGTGGACGCGCTGGTGGAAGGACTCGCGTCCGTGCAGAAGGTGTTCGGCTGATGGACGACCTCTACCGCGAGGAGATCCTCAGCCACTACAAGCGACCCCACAACTGGGGCGAGCTCGAGCAGCCGGATCTCGAGTTCGAGGACTTCAACCCGCTCTGCGGCGACCAGCTGCGCGTGCAGCTGAACGTCGCCGACGACGGCACGATCGAGGAGATCCGGTTCGACGGGCACGGCTGCGCGATCTCGCAGGCGGCCGCGTCGATGGCCTCCGACGAGGTCAAGGGCATGAGGGTCGACGAGCTGCTCAGGCTCGACCGCGCCTTCATCCTCGAGCTGCTCGGGATCGACATCTCCGCGACGCGGATGAAGTGCGCGCTGCTGTCGCTGAAGGTGCTCAAGGGCGCCGGGCTCGGCCACGAGGTCGAGTGGGAGCAGGGCACGCCGGAGGCTGTGGCGCCCCCGAGCGGCGGCGCGAGCGACTTCTAGCGCCGCGACGGTTTTCCGCCAGCGTTGTGGCGGCCAGCCCGATGGGAACGCCCGCCCGCGGCAGCCAGGATCGCGGGCATGCTTCACCGCCTCGCTCTGCCCCTCGCGATCCTCGCTCGCCCGTGCCGCTGACAAGTGCGCAGTCGGCCGACTCGAAGATCGCGATCGCCGGCTCGGGGCGCGGGGCGGCCGCCTGGCTGGAGCTCGAAGGCACCACCGTCGCGCGGATCATGGTCGCCACGTACCAGCACGGCTCCGGCGTGTCCGCCGCTGTCCCGCTCTCGACGCACAACCTGAATGGGTACAGCGGCCCCGAGCTCGCCGTCTCCCCCAAGGGCGACACGCTCGTCGCCTGGCGTGAGAGCTCGTCGACGATCCGCGCCGCGACGCGAGGGCCCGACGCCGAGAGCTTCACGCCGGCGACCGGGATCCTGACGACCACCAACATCTCGCGGCCCGTGGTCGCCACCCTGGACGACGGCACGTTCGTCATCGCCTGGGTCGACGGGACGACCGTGAGGCTTGCGGTGCGACATCCCGGAGATGCATCGTTCACGACGACGACGGTCCCGGGGCTGGGGTCCGTCCACAACCTCGCGCTGGCTGCAGCCCCAGGTGGCGGCGCCGCCCTCGCAATCACCGATCTGCTCAACGGCCAAGGTCGCCTCATGTTGAGCATCGCGCCGGCGGGCGGTTCGTTCGGCACGCCGTCCGTGGCCGCGACCGTCGACGCCGCCGCGGACTATGAGCTGCAGGGCGTCGGCCTCGCATACGGCGCTGGAGGCAAGCTCGGCGTCGGATTCGTCGAGCATCACAACGGGGCCGGTGAGCTCTACGGGCTCACGGGTGATGCGAACGGAGCGGTCGGGTTCGCGTCGCCGATCCCGGGCACCACCTGGACCTCCCTGTCCGATGTCCAGGTCTCGTTCGCGAGCGACGGGACCGAGGCGATCGCGTACCAAGGCGTGCAGGGCGCAGTGCCCAAGGGAAGGCTGGCCGTCGCCTCGCCCGGCGGCGCGTGGAGCACGGTCCCGGCGTGGCCCGCGGGCGTCGACCCCGGCGCGGTGCGTGTCGACGGACTCGCTGGAGGTGTCGTCCCCAATCTCGCCTCGCAGGGCACCGCTGTGCCCGGCTCGGTCGATGTCGTGGACTCGATCGCCGCTCACGGCGCCGACGCGGTCGCGACGGTCATGCACAAGGCGGATGGCGCGTACCACGTCGAGGCATTCACGTGGGATGGCACGCCGCCCGTGATCTCCGACCTGACCGCACCCGCGAGCGCGATCGCCGGGGTGGCGGCGCCGTTCCACGCGTCGGCGTCAGACGCATTGAGCGCGGCCTCCGTGAGGTGGAGCTTCGGCGACGGCGAAACGGCGACCGGCGACAACGCGATGCACGCCTTCGCGACCGCGGGCACGTTCACCGTCACGGCGACCGCCACCGACGGCGCCGGCAACACGACGACGCGCAGCGCAGACGTCTCCGTCGCCACGCCGGCG
>VAYD01000375.1:2812-3259 GCA_005883905.1 Actinomycetota bacterium | reverse complement strand
TCGGCGGCTTCTTCGAGATGGCCGACGACGACACGCGCATGCGGATGCAGCCCGCTTCGGCGACGAAGTAGTCACTTAACGAACATCGGCCGGCCCCGCCGGGCCGGTCCTGAGACGATCGCACCGAGGCTGAGCCACCTGATCCGGAGGCTCCGATGTTGCAGCGCATGCTCACCGCGGCCGTCGCCGCCGGTGCTCTCGTCACCGTCGGCTCGGCTCCCGCGCTCGCGGACCGGTTCAAGCACATCGACCACGTCGTGGTCATCTACGAGGAGAACCACTCCTTCGACAACCTCTTCGGCGGTTGGGAGGGCGTCGACGGCCTCAGCAACGCCGACGCCGCGCACACCACGCAGGTCGGGCAGACCGCTGCGCGCGTCCCTTACACCTGCCTGAAGCAGAACGACCCGAGCCTCACGTCGCCCTCGCCGCTGGCGCCCACCTGCA
>VAYD01000375.1:0-2805 GCA_005883905.1 Actinomycetota bacterium | reverse complement strand
ACTATCGACGACTACATCCCGCCGACGGCGACCACCTGCCCGAACGGCGTGGCGGGCGGAGCGCCCGGCGGCTGTACGCGCGACCTCGTGCACCGCTTCTACCAGGAGCCCTACCAGCTCGACGGCGGCAGGCAGGACCGCTACGTGACCGGCAGCGACGCCATCGGGTTGACGATGGGAGTCTTCGACACGAAGGCCCTGCCGGTCTACGACTACCTGCACGGCAAGCACCATCCGCACTACGCGATCGCCGATCGCTTCTTCCAGTCGGCGTTCGGCGGCTCGTTCCTGAACCACCAGTGGCTGATCGCGGCGCGCACGCCGACGTGGCCGGGCGCGCCGAACGACCGCGGATCCAACGACCTGCATTCAGTCGTCGACAGCAACGGGATGCCGGTCAACTACCCGCTCTACGTCTCGCCGCTGGGCACGGGCGTCAAGGACCTCCAGCTCACCGCGTCCTGCAACCCGCCCGCCGGGACGCCGGCAACGCCCGCGGGGTTCGTCTGCGGCGACTACGCGGTGAACACGACCCAGCCGCCGTACCAGCCCTACGCGCCGGGCACCGCTGTCACGCGGCGGCTCCCGCCGCAGACCGCGCCGACGATCGGCGACCGGTTGTCGGCGGCCGGCGTCGACTGGGCCTGGTACTCGGGCGGATGGTCGAACGCCAACGGCGACGTCGGTGGGCCCGGTTGGACCAACGGGAACGGCACGACCTGCACCGATCCGATCACGGCGACGAATGCGGTCTTCCCCAACTGCCCGAACAAGCTCTTCCAGTACCACCACCAGCCGTTCAACTACTACGCGTCGTTCGCGACGGGCACCGCGGCGCGGGCGCAGCACCTGCGCGACGAGGAGGAGTTCCTGGCTGATGCGAACGACTCGGACAGGAGCTGCGGGCTGAAGCCGGTCAGCTTCATCAAGCCGCTCGGGCCCGAGAACGAGCACCCGGGCTACGCGAGCGAGCACGCGGGCAGCACGCATCACGTCGACCTGCTTCAGGCCGTCGAGGGAAGCCGCTGCGCGAAGAGCACGATGGTGATCGTCACCTACGACGAGTTCGGCGGGCAGTGGGACCACGTCTCGCCGCCGGGCCAGGGCAACGACTCCGGCCCGCACGACCAGTGGGGCCCCGGCACCCGGATCCCGGCGCTGATCGTCGCGCCGCGACTGCCGCGCTCGTTCGCGGTCGACGACACGGTGTACGACACGACATCGATCCTCGCCACGATCGAGCATCGTTTCGGTGTCGATCCCGTGGCCACGCGCGACGCGGAGAGCGCCGACCTCAGCGGGGTGTTCGGCCAGGACTGACGACCGTCAAATACCCGGGGTGGGACTCGAACCCACACGCCCCGAAGGACACGGCCTTTTGAGGGCCGAGCGTCTACCATTCCGCCACCCGGGCAGGCGGCGCTAATCCTAGGAGACGGTCGCGGTCGAGCCGTCGGGGTAGCGCTCGACCTCGACGTTCCAGGCCTGCTGGAAGCCGCGCATCGCGAACGCGATGAGGAAGATCTGGACCGGCACGATCATGAACGTGATCAGCCCGAGGACGTTCTCGTCGAGCGCCGGATTCGTGAAGCCGGTCTTGTCGCGCGCGAACCACGCGGGGCCGGCGACCGCGGCGAAGATCAGCAGGACGATCGCCAGCGCGGCGGCGACCGGGAGCACGCCGCGGTTCCAGCGCGCGACGAAGTACGCGATCACGAGGTAGAGCAGGATGTAGGCGATCTGGAGGAGCTTCGCGCCCTCCAGCGCCGCCCATCCGCCGATGGTCACGATCGTCACGAGCACGGCGGTGGCGAGCAGCAGCAGCAGCACAGCGGCCTTGGTCGCCTTGCTCGCGGCCTTCTCGCGATTCGGGTGCTCGATGATGACGTTCGGGTCGCGGTCAGCCATCCCCGCGCGGACGATACATTCATGTGCGATTACGCGCGAAGGTTGCGCGCAGGGCGGGCGTGGCGGAACTGGTAGACGCGCCAGGTTTAGGTCCTGGTGGTGAGAGCCGTGGGGGTTCGAGTCCCTCCGCCCGCACTGATGGCGAATCTCACGGTATGCATCGCCGGCGCGACCGGCTGGACCGGCCAGGCGCTGGCGCGGGCGGTTCTCGAAGCCGACGACCTGACGCTCGCCTCGGCGGTCAGCCGCTCGGCGGCGGGCACCGACCTCGGCGAGGCGCTCGGTGGCGAGCCCGTCGGCGTGCCCGTCCATGGCAGCGTCGCGGAGGCGCTCGAAGGCGTCGACGTCCTCATCGACTACACCGACGTGGCCGTGGTCAAGGCGAACACCATGGCCGCGATCGACGCGCGCGTCGGCGTCGTGATCGGCACCTCCGGACTGACGGCGGACGACTTCGAAGGGATCGATGCGGCGGCCCGCGAGCGCGGCGTCGGCGTGATCGCGTCGGGGAACTTCTCGCTGACCGCCGCGATGTGCCAGGCCGCCGCGCTGCTCGCGGCGCGGCATCTCCCGGCGTGGGAGGTCATCGACTACGCGAGCGCGACGAAGCCCGACGTGCCGTCCGGGACGTCGCGCGAGCTCGCCGAGCGCCTGGGGGAGGTGCGCGCGCCGGAGATCGGTCACCCCATCGAGGAGTTGCACGGGCCGGTCGAGGCGCGCGGCGCCACCGTCGGCGGGACGCAGATCCACTCGGTTCGGCTGCCGAGCTTCGTGGTATCCACCGAGGTCGTGTTCGGCATGCCCGACGAGCGGCTGAGCATCCGCCACGACGCCGGCGGGACGCCGGAGCCGTACGTCGCGGGCACCCTGCTGGCGGTGCGTCGGCTCCCGCGTCAG
>VAYD01000374.1:2388-2751 GCA_005883905.1 Actinomycetota bacterium | reverse complement strand
CTTGACCGGGTGGTTCGCGCCGCGGTGGCCGAACGGGAGCTTGTAGGTCTCCAGGCCGACCGCCTGGCAGAGCAGCTGGTGGCCGAGGCAGATGCCCCAGACGGGTCGCTTGCCGACGAGCCCGCGGACGGTCTCGACGACGTAGCCCAGCGCCGCCGGGTCGCCCGGGCCGTTGGCGAGGAAGAACGCGTCGGCGTCGCCGGCGAGCAGCTCGTCGGCGCCGACCGTGCATGGGTGCAGCGTCACCTCGGCGCCGCGCGCGACGAGGTTGCGCACGATCGAGAGCTTGATCCCGGTGTCGATCGCGTGGATCTTCGTCGCGCCGCCGTGGCCGTGGACCGTCGCCCGCTCGGGCGTGACGAC
>VAYD01000374.1:0-2329 GCA_005883905.1 Actinomycetota bacterium | reverse complement strand
CGTCGGCTTCCGGGACCCGCTCCGGGAACACGCCGCCGCGCATCGCGCCCGCGTCGCGGATGTGACGGACAAGCGCCCGTGTGTCGACGCCGCTGATCGCCGGAACGCCGCAGTCGGCCAGCCAGTCCAGCCAGCCGCGCTCGGCGTCCGGGGCGTCCTCGTAGTTGACCGCCGAGCGCATGATCGCGGCACGCGCCCAGACGCGGTCGGATTCCATCGCCGCCTCCGAGGCCCCGTAGTTGCCGATGTGCGGATACGTGAACGTGATCAGCTGGTTGGCGAACGACGGGTCGGTCATCGACTCCTGATAGCCCGACATGCCGGTCGTGAAGACGACCTCGCCGGTCGCAGGCTCGTCGGCCCCGCACCAGTCGCCGTCGAAGCGCGTGCCGTCCTCCAGCAGGACGTAACCGTTTCGTCCTTCGGTCATCACGAGTGATGACCTACGGACGACGTTTCCCTTACCACCTCGAGCGACCGCATGCGGAACGCGACGGCGCCCGCCGCGACGGTCAGGCCCACCTTGCCCGTCAGCGTCCGCCCCGCGAAGCAGCAGTTCGCGCTGCGCGACTCGTAGCCGTTCTCGCCGACCTCCCACTCCGCCGCGAGGTCCACGAGCGTCAGGTTCGCCGGCGCGCCGACCTCGATCTTCGGCGTCGGCAGGTCGAGCAGCCCCGCGCCACTGGTCATCCGCTCGACGACGAGGCCGAGCGGCAGCACGCCGGGCAGGACCAGCTCGGTGTGGACCGCGGCGAACGCGGTCTCGAGCCCGGTCGTGCCCATCGGCGCCTGCTCGAACGGCACCTCCTTCTCGTCGCGCGCATGCGGCGCGTGGTCCGTCGCGATGCAGTCGATGACGCCACTACGGAGGCCGTCGATCAGCGCCTGCCGGTCACGCTCGGTGCGCAGCGGCGGGTTCATCTTCATGCGCGAATCGAGTCCGCGCACATCTTCGTGCGTGAGGCAGAGATGGTGCGGCGAGGCCTCGCAGGTGACGCGGACGCCCGCGGCCTTCGCGGCCGCGACGGCCTCGACCGACGCGACGCAGCTGAGGTGCTGCATGTGCACCCGCCCGTCCTCGTAGCCGGCGAGCGCCGCGTCGCGGGCGATCATCGTGGACTCCGAGACGCTCGGGATCCCGGCGACGCCGAGCAGCGCGCTGACCTCACCCTCGTGCATCGCGCCGTCGCGCGACAGCGTCGGATCCTCCTCGTGCAGCGCGAGCACGCCGCCGCAGAGGCGCTGGTACTGCAGCGCAAGGCGCAGCATGCCGGCGCTCGTGACCGGCCTGCCGTCGTCGGTGAAGCCGACCGCCCCGTGCCGGCGCAGCTCGGCCATCTCGGTCAGCTCGGTCCCGTCGAGGCCGCGGGTGATCGCCGCCATGAACGCCACCGGGATCCGCGCGTCGCGCAGCGCGGTCTCGCGCAGCGACTGCAGGACCGGCGCCGAGTCGACGACCGGGTCCGTGTTCGGCATGCCGACGACCAGGCAGAACCCGCCGGCCGCGGCCGCGCGCGTCCCGGTCTCCAGGTCCTCCTTGTGCTCCTGACCGGGCGTACGCAGGTGCACGTGCGGATCGACGAACGCCGGGACCAGGTGGCGACCGGCGCCTTCGACGGTCTCGGCGCCGCCGGGCGCGGCGAGCGAGCCGGGGGCACCGATCTCGGCGATCGTGCCGCCGCGCACGAGCACGTCGGCGGGTCCGTCCAGGACGGCGCGGGGATCGAGGACGTGCGCTTGGCGCACGAGCAGATCGACCGGCTTGCCGGCCGGGGTCACGATGAGCTCGCTCATGCCAGCGACGGCTCCGGTGCGGGCTCCTCGGCGCGAGCGCCGGCGAGCACTTCGTAGAGGACGGCCATCCTGACCACGACCCCGGCCTCCACCTGATTCAGGATCACCGCCTGAGGCGAGTCGACCACCTCGCCGCTCAGCTCGACCCCGCGGTTGACCGGCCCCGGGTGCATGAGGATCTGCCGCGGGCCGAGCCGCCGTCCGTTGACCTGGTACTCGGCGGCGTACTCGCGCAGCGAGGGCACCCAACTCTGGCTCATGCGTTCGTGCTGCATCCGCAGCGCGTAGACGACGTCGGCCGAGCCGAGGTCGTCGAGCGTGTGCCGCACGGTGCAGCCCATCGCCTCGATCCCGCGCGGGATCAGCGTCGGCGGCCCGGCGACCGTCACGTGTGCGCCCATCTTCTGGAACGCCTGGATGTTCGAGCGCGCGACGCGGCTGTGCAGGACGTCGCCGACGATCCAGATGTCGAGGTCGTCGAGCGACCCCATCCTCGACCGCAGCGTGTGCACGTCGAGCAGCGCCTGTGTCGGGT
>VAYD01000089.1:6969-16114 GCA_005883905.1 Actinomycetota bacterium | reverse complement strand
GCTGACCGCGATCAGCAGGCATACGAGCCATCCCGAGAGCAGCGCAGCACCCAGCCAGTTGATCCGCCCGGGCGTCTTGATCGGCGACTCGGGCACGAACAGCAGCGTCGCCACCACGGCGATCCCGACCATGACCAGCGGGATCCAGAAGAGCCAGTGGTAGGACAGCGCGTCGACGATCGGCCCGGCAAGGATGATGCCCGCGCCACCGCCGATGCCCAAGAGAGCCGACAGGAACGCGATGCCGCGCGCGACGCGGTCGCGCGGGAACTCGTCGCGGATGATCCCGAACGCCAGCGGGAAGACCGCGCCGCCGGCGCCCTGGATGACGCGGCCGGCGATCAGCACCTCGATGGAGTTCGCCAGCGCGGCGACGAGGGTGCCGAGCCCGAGGATGCTGAGCGACGCGACGAGCGTGTGCTCCTTGCCGAACATGTCGCCGAGGCGGCCGATGATCGGCGTCAGGACCGACGCGCTGAGCAGATAGGCGGTCAGCACCCACGCGACCGCCGTCGGCGTGGTGTTGAGGTCACGCTGGATCTCCGGAAGCGCAGGCGCCACCAGCGACTGCAGCAACGCGAACGTTGAGCCGGCGAGGGCGAGGACCGCGAACGTCAGGTTGTAGTGCTGCCGATGCTCCGGAGCCTCAGTAAAGTCAGCAGATGATGACATCAGCCGCGGACCAGCATAGCTATCGACGCGTGCGCGACGCCGCCGCGAGCCGCCTTGCGCTGCTGACAGCCGCCGGCGAGCTGTTCCACGCCCGCGGCTATGAGGGCGCAACGGTCCGCGACATCGGCGAGCGAGCCGGCGTCGACCCGGCGCTGATCGCGCGCTACTTCGGCGGCAAGGAGCGCCTCTACCTGGCCGTGCTTGCCGAGGAGCACGTCGAGGACGACGCGCCGCTGGACCCGCAGACGTTCGTCGCCGAGCTGCTGGCCCACTGGGACCTGCGCGGCCACTCCCCCGTCAGCCGCGCGCTCGGCGCGCTCGAGCTCTCCGACGACGTCCGCGAGCAGGTCCGGGCGATCGTCCGCGAGCGCATGGTCCGGAAGGTCGCCCTCGAGGGCCCGGACGCCGAGCTGCGCGCAGAGATCCTGATCGCGCTCGTGCTCGGGATCTCGCTCGGGCGCGCCAACGGCACGATGCCGCAGCTGTCGCGCGCGTCGCGCGCGCGCCTGCTCGCGGCGCTGGCCCCCGTCGTCGACGGGCTCGCATGAGCCTGCTCGAACCGCCGACCCGTCGGCTACAACCTCAACGCGATCGGGTCACGGATCGTCGCGCGGGAGTTGCTGGCGCTGCTGCGCTTGTGGCGCAGCTCGACGCCGCTAGTGGTTGAGGTGCCGCTCGCAGTTGCGCAGCTTGTACGTCGAGTGGCGCTTCGTGTGGACGACGTCCCAGCCTGAGCCGCAGTCGATCGTGCCGTGGCCGAAGTGACCCCAGATGTGGTCGTTGCCGGCGCCGCCCTTGATGTCGTTGTGGCCGTGGCTGGAGTAGATCCAGTCGTTGCCGGGGCCGCCGTCGAGGACGTCGTGCTGCCACTCGTTGTTGCCGACCGGGAGCTGGTCCCCCCAGAGGATGTCGTGGCCTGGGCCGCCGCTGAGCGTGTCGTTGCCGTGCAGGCCGAGAAGCTCGTCGTTGAGCTCGGTCCCGCCGTCGGTCTGGCCGATCGTGGCCTCGGGGCGGACGATCCAGAGGATCCCGGTGACCGCGGGCCAGCCGAGGTGGCTGACCTTGCTGCCTCCGCCACGGGTGCGGCGGCCGTTGCCCGGCCCGCACATCACGACGGGGCTGCGGTGACCCTCGCACAGATCGCGAGCGGCGACTGCGGTCGGGGATGCGGGGGATGCGTCGATCAGCAGGTCGCTGCGGATCAAGGATGTCTCGGCGTGAACGGTGCCAATTGCCGGCGCGGCCGCCTGAGCCGCGACAGGCGTGGCAAGCGCGGCCACGACGGTGAGACAGGGAACGAATCGGCGCATACTCCACGCGTCGGCGCGGTCGCCATAAACCAAAGCCGGCGACCCGATTCCTGGACACCTGTCGTAAAAGTGAGCTTCTGAGGTTTAGAAATCAGGCTCTAGGGTTCGGGCATGAGCCCACGCGTCACCATCGAGGTCGCCGACCACGTAGCGGTCGTCACGCTGAATCGCCCGGAGAAGCACAACGCGCTCGACATGGCGATGTTCGAGGGCATCGTCGAGGCCGCCGGCGAGGTGGCGCAGATGCCGGAGGTCCGAGCCGTCGTGCTGCGCGGCGCCGGCTCGAGCTTCTGCTCGGGCCTGGACGTGAGCGCGTTCGGCGGGCTCGACAACCTGCTCGGGCGCGAGGAGGGGCAGCGGGCGAACCTCGCGCAGCGCACCTGCACGGGCTGGATCGACGTGCCGGCGCCCGTGATCGCCGCGATCCACGGCAACTGCTTCGGCGGGGGGCTGCAGATCGCGCTGGGCGCCGACGTGCGCTTCGCGGCGCCGGACGCGCACCTCTCCGTGATGGAGTCCAAGTGGGGGCTCGTGCCCGACATGGGGATCACGTCGACGCTGCCGCGCCTGGTGCGCCTCGACATCGCCAAGGAGCTGACCTACACGGGCCGCGTGATCTCCGGGACCGAGGCCGCCGCGCTCGGGCTGGTCACGCGCGTGGCGGACGATCCGCTGGCGGCGGCGAAGGAGCTGGCCGCCGAGATCGCGGGCCGCTCGCCTGACGCGATGCGCGCGGCGAAGCGCCTCTACGACGCGTCGTGGCATGCGCCGGTCGAGGAGGGCCTGGCGCTCGAGACCGAGCTGCAGGTCGGCCTGATCGGGTCGCCCAACCAGATCGAGGCGGTCCGGGCGGGCATGGCCAAGGAGCCGGCGAACTTCGCCGATCCGGTCCCGGTCGGGTGACGCTCGACCTGCCGTACGGCGTCGCGCGCCCGCCGGGGGGCGAAGCGCGCTGCGCGGTGCGGCTCGGCGATCGCGCGATCGACCTGAGCGCGCTCGACCTTCCGGTGCCGCCGGGGACGTTCGACGCTCCGTCGCTGAACCCGTTCCTGGCGCTCGGCGCGCAGGCCTGGGACGACGTGCACGGGCGCGTCGCGGAGCTGGCGGACCCCGGGTTGCCGGGGTGGTCGCTCGACGAGGTCGAGCTGCTGCTGCCGGTCGCGGTCGGCGACTACGTGGACTTCTACTCGTCGCGCTTCCACGCCGAGAACGTCAGCCGCCTGTTCCGGCCCGACGCCGAGCCGCTGCTGCCCAATTGGCGCCGCGTGCCGGTCGGCTACCACGGGCGCGCCGGGACCGTCGCGGTGTCCGGGACGCCGGTGCGCCGCCCGGCCGGCCGCCTGGGTCCGGACGCCGTCGGGCCCGAGCCGATGCTCGACTACGAGCTCGAGCTCGCGTTCGTCACGGGCTCGGACGCGATCTTCGGGTTCGCCCTGATGAACGACTGGAGCGCCCGCGCGATCCAGAGCTTCGAGTATCAGCCGCTCGGCCCGTTCCTGGGCAAGTCGTTCGCCACGTCGCTGGCGGCGTGGATCACGCCCGCGGCCGCGCTGGCCCCCTACCGCGTCGAGGGCGAGCCGCAGGATCCGGTGCCCGCGCCGCACCTGCAGGCCTCCGAGCCGCGCGTCCTGGACCTCGAGCTCGAGGCGGTCCGCGGCGGCGAGGTGATCTGCACCAGCAACTCGCGCCACCTGTACTGGAGCCCGGAGCAGCAGCTCGCCCACGCCACCTCCAACGGCGCGACGATCCGCCCCGGCGACCTCTTCGGCTCCGGCACGGTCTCCGGTCCGGAGCCGCAGATGCGCGCCTGCCTGCTCGAGACCCAGGGCCCGTTCCTCTCCGACGGCGAGGAGCTCGTCCTGCGCGGCCGCACGCCGGACGGCGCGATCGAGCTCGGCGAGGTGCGCGGCGTGGTGCTAGCCGCTGAGTGAGTCCGCGGCGGCGAGGTCGAACTCGCCGTAGTCGCTGCCCAGGCCCTGGGCGACGAGCGCCGCCGCCGCGCAGCCGAGGACGGCCGCATCGCGGCGCGAGCGGCCCAGAGAGAGGCCGCGAAGGAAGCCGGCGCTGAACGCGTCGCCGCAGCCGGTGGTGTCGACGACGTCGACCTGGAACGCCGGCACCTCCTCCACCCCGTCGGCGCCGACGACCACCGCGCCGTCGGCGCCGCGCGTCGCCGCGACGCAGCCGACGCCGCGGTCGAGCAGCGCGCGGGCGCCGGCGACGAGGTCCGATTCGCCGCTGAAGCCGAGCACCTGCTCGTCGTTGGGCAGCAGGTAGTCGAGATGCTCGAACGCCGGCGCGATCCAGTCGACGATCCCGCTGTCGCCCGGCGCGAGGATGTCCGCCGAGGTCGTGATGCCACGCTCGCGCGCCGCGCTCAGGATCGTGGCCGCGGCCTCGCCGCCCATGAACTCCGGCCCGCCGAGGTGCAGGTGCGTGGCGTCGCCGATCGCGTCCCAGTCGACGTCGTCCGGGCCATAGGTGGCGTTGGCGCCGACGACGTGGAACGCGGGCCGCGAGCCGTCCGGGCGGATCGGCAGCACACTGGCCGACGTCTGCGCCTCGTCGCGGCGCAGCAGCAGCGAGGTGTCGACGCCGTCGCGCTCCAGCAGCGCCAGCAGCATGTCCCCCGCCGCATCGGTGCCGACCGCACCCGCGCTGCGCACCTGCGCGCCGAGCTTCGAGAGCACGAGCGCGGCGCCGCCCGCGGAGCCGGCCGCCGTCATCTTGATCTGCTCGACGAGCTGGCCGCCCTGCCCTTCCGGGATCGCCTCGACCGGGCGCACGAGCACGTCGAGCACGTGCACCCCCATCGCGATCGCCTTCACCGCGCCTCCTTGCGCCCGTAGCCGCGCTGCGTCAGCGCCGTCATGAACTCCTCGCGCGCCGCGTCGTCCATCACCCGCGGCGTGCCGAGCTGCGCCGCGCGCCAGTAGACCTCGCATGCCCACTCGAGCACCTCGGTCGCCGCGAGCGCGCCCGCGAGGTCCGAGCCCCACGTGATCGCGCCATGGTTGGCCATCAGCGCCGCGGTCCGCCCGTCGAGCGCGTCGAGGCAGCCCGCTGCGAGCTCGGGCGTCCCGAACGTCGCGTACGGCGCGACCCGCACCGGCCCGCCGAGCATCAGCATCTCGTAGTGCACGAGCGGGACCTCGTCGAGCACGCAGCTCAGCGCCGTGGCGAACGGCGCGTGCGTGTGCACCACGGCGCCCGCGCCGAACCGCTCGACGACGCCGAGATGCAGCTCGAGCTCGGAGGTCGGCGCCAGCGCCCCGTCGACTTGCGCGCCGGAGCGATCGACGACCGCGACCTCCTCCGCGCGCAGCTCCTCGAGCCGCGCCCCCGTCGGCGTGATCGCGATCAGGTCGCCGTCGCGCGCGCTGACGTTGCCCGCCGTCGCGTGGACGAGCCCGTCGGCTGCCAGCCGCCGGCAGGCGGCGGCGACGTCCTCGCGCAGGTCGGCCAGCTGCATGGCGGCGCATGCTACGGGCGCGTCGAGGAACATGAGTCGCTTCCAGACAGGGGAACCATTCGCATGACTGAGACCACTCGCCGGCGATTCGTCGCCGGTGCACTGACCACTGGAGCGGCGGCGGCGCTTCCAGGCGCAGCCGAGGCGAAGAAGCGCAAGACGAAGGCCAAGGCCAGGCGCCACCGCACCCGCACCGCGGACGTCTGCGTCGTCGGCGCCGGGTTCGCCGGGCTGACGGCGGCGCGCGACCTCGTCAAGGCCGGCAAGTCGGTCGTCGTGCTCGAGGCGCGCAGCGTCGTCGGCGGCCGCGTGCAGAACCACGAGCTCGGCGGCGGGAAGGTGTCCGAGCGCGGCGGCACGTTCGTCGGCCCGACGCAGGACCACGTGCTCGACCTGGCCACGGAGCTCGGCGTCGAGAAGTTCGACACGTATGACACCGGCGACAACGTCTACATCGCCGACGGCCAGCGCTCGACGTACAGCGACACCGGGCCGACCGGCACCGCGCCGCTGGACCCGGTCGTCCTGCCAGAGCTGGCGCTGGTCGTGCAGCAGCTCGACTCGATGGCCAACAGCGTGCCCGTCGATGCGCCGTGGAACGCGTCGAGCGCGTCCGACTGGGACGGGCAGACGCTCGAGACGTGGGTGAAGAACAACAGCGCGTCGCCGAAGTTCCGCCGGCTCGTGCCGCTCGCGACGCGGCCGATCTTCGGCGCCGAGCCGCGCGAGCTGTCGCTGCTGTTCGTCCTCTTCTACATCGCTGCGTCGGGCAACGAGACGAACCCAGGCACGTTCGAGCGCAACTTCGACACGCGCAACGGCGGCCAGATGTGGCGGCTCGTCGGCGGCTCGCAGCAGATCGCGCTGCGGATCGCGCAGCAGCTCGGCCCGCGCGTCGTGGTGAAGTCGCCGGTTCGCCGGATCGTGCAGAAGGGCGGCCGCGTCACGGTCACCTCCGACCGCTACACGGTCAGGTGCAAGCGCGTGATCGTGGCGACGCCGCCGACGATGTCGGGCCGCATCCAGTACCAGCCGCTCCTCCCCGCCCTCCGCGACCAGCTCGTGCAGCGCATGCCGAACGGCAGCCTCATGAAGGTCGACGCCTACTACGACAAGCCGTTCTGGCGCGACCAGGGGCTGACCGGCCAGGCGGTCTCGATCGACGGCCTGGTCAGCGCGACGTTCGACGACTCGCCGCCCGATGATGGCCCGGGCGTGATCTTCGGGTTCGTCGGCGGCGACTCCGCGCGCACGTACCAGCGCATGGCGCCGCCGGATGGCCGCGACACGGTGCTCGGCGAGTTCGCGTCGTTCTTCGGCGAGCAGGCGCGCAGCCCCCAGGCCTTCTTCGACACGCGCTGGACCACCGAGCAGTGGAGCCGCGGCTGCCCCGTCGGCATCGCGGGGCCCGGGACGCTGCTGGCCTACGGCGACCAGATGCGCCAGCCCGTCGGCGCGATCCACTGGGCCGGCACCGAGACCTCGACGTACTGGAACGGATACATGGACGGCGCCGTGCGCTCCGGCCAGCGCGCCGCCAAGGAGGTGCTGGACGAGCTGTGAGACTTGCGTTCATCCTCGCCCTCCTCGCGCTGGCGGTCCCGGCCGTCGCCCACGCCGACCGCCCGCGCTGGGACGCGCGGCCGCTCGCGACCGTGCCGCCGCCCGGCTACCCGGCGCGCGCGTACGTCGCGCCCAACGGCCGCATCTACGAGGGCACCTACGACAACCCGTCTGGCGACACCGTGCCGTCGCGCGTGTTCGAGTACCTCGCCGACGGGACGCTGCTGCGCTCCTGGACGATCCAGGGCCAGGACCTCTCGCAGGCCCATGGCGTCCAGGTCGCCACGAGCGACGCGAAAGGCCGGCTCGTGCTGCTCGACAAGGCGCCGGCGCGCGTGATCCTGCTCGACCCGCGGACCGGTGCGCAGACGACGTACGCCACGTTCGCCGACCTGCCGGCGCTGCACGACCAGACGCCGATGGCCGACTACGGCGCCTGGGGGCCCGACGGCTCGCTGTACGTGACCGACTACCAGCAGGCGGTGATCTGGCGCGTGCCGCCCGGCGGCGGCGCCGCGCAGGTGTGGCTCGCCGACAAGCGCCTGGACGGCGACATGTTCGGCACGGCAGGGATCGCGCTCGCCGCGGACCATCGCACGCTCGTGATCAGCCAGGCCAGCTCGGCGGGACTCGGCGGCGGCAACCCGGCGACGGGACGCATCTACACGGTGCCGATCGGCTCGGACGGGCGTCCCGGCGCCCTCACGCAGCTGTGGGAGAGCGGCCCGGCGGAGGCGCCCGACGGCCTCGCGCTCGCGAACTCGGGGCGGATCTACGTGGCGCTGGTCAGCCCGCTGGCGAACCAGATCGTCTGCGTCGGCGCCGACGGCAAGGAGATCGACCGCTCCCCGGCGACCTTCGACGCGCCGTCGAGCGTCGGGTTCCTCGCCAACAGCCTGATCGTCGCCGACCAGAGCTACGTCAACGGCGACCCGTCGCACATGCAGATCCTCGACGTGGCAGTGGGCGAGCCGGGGATCCAGGAGCTGATCCCAGGCAGGCAGGCCAAGGCACCCGCAAAGAAGAAGGCGCGACACAAGAAGAAGCACGGCCACAGGCCCAAGCAGCGGCGCCGGCGCTGAGCCGCCTGGCGCGGACGTGGCGGCCGCCGATCGTGCCGCGGGCGCCGCCGCGCCCGTCGAGCACGAGCGTGCCGTCGAGCTTGCCGGGGCCGTCGACGCGGACGCGGCCGTTCGTGTTGCCGGCGCCGAGCCGCAGCGAGCCGCTGACGCGGACGCCGGCGACGTAGCGGTAGCGGCGCAGGACGAGGCTGTCGCTGCCCTTCAGCGCGTAGGAGCCGCCGCGGAGCCCGCCGCCGCGCAGCTCCTCGAAGCCGGCGAAGAGGTCCTGCAGGATCGCGGCGCGGGCGTCGAGCGCGGAGACGATCGCCGCCGAGACGACGCGGCCGCGGTTGCCCGACGTCCCAGGCGCGACGCGGAAGCCGCTGAGCCGGCGCGGCGCGATCGGGTACGGCGAGACCGCATTGCTCTTGCCCGCGCACGGGTCGCCGACCTGCCTGCCGTCCGCGAACCGCCGCAGCGCGATCGCGGCGCAGCCCGTGAAGTCGCTGTCGAGCTCGTCGTGACCCGTGCCCGGCACGGTCACGACGCTCGCATGCGGCAGCTCGCGCGCCAGCTCCTGGCCGTTCTCCAGCGGCGTGCGGAGGTCGAGCCGCCCGTCGAGGATCAGCGCCGGCACGTCGGGCAGCGGCGCCGTCGACGGCACAGAGACCCCCTCGGCGTCCGGCCAGAGCAGGCAGTCGTGCGCGACCGAGTTGGTCGCGACGGTCGCGTGCGTGAACGGGTACAGCGCGTGGTCGTCGAGCGTGACCCCCTGCTCGAGCAGCGCGGGCCGGTCGGCCAACGGCGCCGAGAGCGCGAAGGGCAGCCGCGTGTCCTGGCAGTTCGTCGTGACGTTGAGCCCCGCGCTGAGATCCGCGAGCCGCACCGGCGGGCCGGCGGTCGCGCGGCGCAGTCGCAGCAGCATCGCCGGGTCGCCCTCGACCGCTGCGTGGATGGCCGCCGGCAGCGCCGCCTGCACGTACGGGTTCAGGTCGGCGCCGATGAGGATGTTCGCCAGGTCGTCGGCCGAGCCGTAGCGGGTCGTGTGGCGGCGCCCGCGCCAGTCG
>VAYD01000089.1:6305-6822 GCA_005883905.1 Actinomycetota bacterium | reverse complement strand
CGGCAGCCGCAGATACGTGTCCAGCAGGTAGGGATCGATGCCGTCGGCGCCGACCACGGAGTCGAGGATCAGGCGGTCGGTCTGCTGCGGGAACAGGCGCGCGTACTGCTGCGCCACGAACGTCCCATACGACACGCCCATGAGAGCGATCCTCTGCACGCCGAGCGCCTGGCGCAGCGCGTCGAGGTCGCGCGCCGAATCGACCGTCGAGTAGAACGCGCGCCTCGCGCCGATGCGCGCCGCGCAGTCCGCCAGCTCCTGCGGCACGACCGGCGCGAGCCCGTCCTCGCGCTGGATGACCGGGCAGCTCAGCGCGCCGGAGCGGCCCGTCCCGCGCTGGTCGAGCACGACCAGCCGGTAGCGCTTGAGCGCCGGCTCGAGGCTCAGTGCAAAGGATTCTGCAGCGCTGACCGACGACTGCCCGGGCCCGCCGGACAGCGCGATGAGCACCTGCCGCGAGCTGGGCACGCGGCGCTGCAGGGCGTAGCGGATCCCGATCGTCCCCGGTACGCGGCCG
>VAYD01000089.1:3162-6280 GCA_005883905.1 Actinomycetota bacterium | reverse complement strand
GTGGCGCAGGCGAAGCGCGGCTGGCCCTGACAGGGCGCCGGGTTCGCCGCCTGGGAGGCCGCCGGGAGCGTGAGCGCGGCCGCCAGCGCGAGGAGTGGGACGCGGGACACGGTCGCGGGAAGGTAGTCGACCTTGAGGCGATCGGACGGATCTGGACACTTGATCGATGGCAAATCGCTCCTCGCGAGCCGACGATGATGGTGTGGACCATTCCGATGCCTCGCCCGCCGTCCGCTGCCTCGAGTGTCAGTTCGCCTGGCACAGCGGCGTGATGGCCGAGGGGCTGCGGCTGCTCGGGTCCTGCCCGAAGTGCGGCGGCGAGCTCGCGTTCGCCGCGTCCGAACCGGCGTATCGGACGGGCGAAACGGGCAACATGGACCTGCGCGCGCCGCACCTGGTTCTCGGCGTACCGCGCCGCTGAGAGAACCTAGGTCCGACGGTCAGCGCGCAGTACCCTTTTGCCCGACGTATGGCCGTGGATGCCAGGAGACCGACGACTGCTGAGCGTGACGCTCAGCGAAACGCCCTCGCCGCCGAATGGCGGCGTCTTGCTCGTGGCGCGACGTTCGTCGCGATCCTGACGAGCCCGGCGACGTTCGCGCTCCTGCACGTTGCCAACGACTGGTCGATCGGCTGGTCGATCATCGGGACGATCCTCATCATCGCCGCGTTCCGCGGCCTGATCGACGTGATCGCCCACCGCTTCGTCCCGCGCGCGAGCCTCTATGGCGCAGGGCGCGAGCTGCTCGACGAGGACGTCGTCTCGCGCCGCCGGCTGTGGTGGTGGCGCTCGCTGTACCGCCGGCTCTTCCAGCTGACGCTGTGGCTCGGCATTCCGTGTCTGATCCTCTACGCGATCAACGGGACCACGCCGGCGGACATCGTGAACTCGATCTCCACGTTCTTCAGCAACCCGCAGTCGGTCGCCACGCTGCTGATCCTCGGCCTGCAGATCCCGCTGCTGTTCTTCGCCAACCTGCTGATCCTGTTCGGCCCGCTGCTGTTCTTCGGCCTCAAGCAGATGAAGGGCTACGAGCCGGGCGACGCCGACTGGGGCGTGAAGCTCGCCGACGTCCGCGGCCAGGCCGAGCCCAAGCAGGAGGTCACGCGCGTCATCGAGCTGTGGCAGTCGGGCGACGAGTTCCGCAAGGCCGGCGGCAAGCCCGAGCGCGGCCTGCTGTTCATCGGCGCACCGGGCACCGGCAAGACGATGCTCTCCAAGGGCATCGCGACGAGCTTCAACTCGCCGATCGTGACGATGCCCGGCTCGGGGTTCGCCCAGACGTTCATCGGGATGGACGTGATCATCGTCCAGTTCCTGCTGGCCAAGGCACGCCGGCTCGCGCGCAAGTGGGGCGGCCAGTGCATCGTCTTCATCGACGAGATCGACGCCGTCGGGCGGCGCCGTCAGGGCGTCGGCGCCGGGTCGTTCGGCTTCAGCCAGCCGCCGTCCTCGATCCACGACCACCTCTTCTACGGGCGATGGGGCGCGCTGACGCCGACCGACTGGGAGACGCCCGAATGGCGCGAGCGCGTGTTCCGGTCACGCGCGCCGGAGTCCGCGCCGGTGTACCCGGTGGGCCTCCAGTCGATGGTCGACCGCATCAACGGCTTCTTCTTCCCCGGCGGGATGATGGGCGGCCAGGGCGGCGGCTTGGCGCTCAACCAGTTGCTGGTGCAGATGGACGGCATCGACGAGCCGCCGTTCTTCCGCAAGTGGGCGACGAAGAAGTTCAACACGTTGCTCGACGCGCTCTACATCGTCCCGCGCAACATCGGCAGGCTGAAGCTGCGCATCCGCCCGGCGAAGCCGCGCCAGGAGCAGGTCTACTTCATCGGGGCGACGAACGTGCCGCTCGAGCAGCTCGACCCGGCGCTGCTGCGCCCGGGCCGCATGGGCCGCCACATCTACTTCCGCACGCCGACGAAGATCGACCGGCTCGACATCTTCGACCTGTACCTGGGCAAGGTCGATCACGTGCCGGAGCTCGACACCGAGAAGCGCCGCGACGAGCTTGCGCGCATCACGAACGGGTACTCCCCGGCCATGATCGAGCAGGTCTGCTCGATGGCGCTGACCTACGCGCACTCCGACGGGCGCGAGGCCTTCGAGTGGGCCGACCTCGTCGAGGCGATCACCACGGTCGAGGCGGGCACCGCCCAGAACGTCGAATACGCGCCCGACCAGTCGCGCGCGACCGCGATCCACGAGGCCGGCCACGCGATCGCCAGCCACGTCTACATCTCCAACGCCGACCACACGCGCCTGTCGATCCGCAAGCGCGGCAGCTCGCTGGGGCACTACCAGCTGATGCAGAAGGAGGAGCGCGTCGGAGGCGTCGCGTTCCGCCACGAGGAGGTCGCGAAGCTCGTGATGGTCCTCGGTGCGATGGCGGCAGAGCACGTCTTCTACGGCGAGAACTCCACCGGCGTGGGCGGCGACGTGCAGTCGGTCACGATGGGCGTCGGGATGCTCGTCGGCGCCGCCGCGATCGGCCCGGAGCCGGTCGACCTGCGCGGCCGCGTGCCCGAGTCCGAGCGCGAGGAGCGCGAGCAGGAGCTGATGGACCGCTTCGAGCGGATCGGCAACCAGATCATCAACCGCCTGAGCGGCGGGCCGATGATGGGCGACGTGATCGGCGCCGCGCTCGGGGACAGGTTCAAGCGCCGCGCCGCCGCCCGCATCCTCGGCCAGGCCTATCTCACGGCGCTCGCGTGCATGCACCACAACCGCGAGGGCGTCGCGCGCGTGGCCGAGACGCTGATGGAGCGCGGCGAGCTCTACGGCGACGAGGTGACAGACGTGCTCGACGCCGCGGATCTGTCTGCTCCGGAGATCGACCTGCTCGACGAGGACCTGTGGCCGCAGGTGGCGGCATGAGCCTGTTCGACGACGAACGCCACGAGGACGCGCCCGACAAGAACGTGCCGAACGCGCGCGAGCGCCCGGAGGATCCCGCCGGCACGAAGCCGCGCCACGACCCCGAGACGCTGCTGCCCCACGAGCACGAGTCGTTGCTGGCCGCCTCCCAGGCGACCGCCGACGAGCCCGAGCCCGAGCCCGAGGCCGCGTCGGCGCCGCAGCCCGCCGTCCCCGAGGAGCCGGCGGTGGTGGTGC
>VAYD01000089.1:0-3068 GCA_005883905.1 Actinomycetota bacterium | reverse complement strand
GCGTTCTCGCATCACACGACGACCCACACCGTGGCTCTGTCCTCCTGGTCCACGTGGCAGCCCACGCGCGGCGGCGGCGACCCGATCCAGCAGATCGTCGACCACGTCGCCCCGGAGTACCGGCTGCCCTCGGGCAAGCAGATCGTCGCCGTGACGGGCGGCCCGTCGGCGATCGAGGGCATCCCGCTGGTGGTCGCGCTGCGCTCGGACCCGACCAAGAACGGCGCGACGAACATCCTCGAGAACAAGAACATCGTCCTGTACCGCATGTGCGGGCTCGGCAAGGACTGCGCGATCAAGGAGGGCAAGCCCTCGACGGAGCGCGGCCTGTACCTGCGCCGCGAGTCGCTCGAGCTCGCGCTCTACACGTTCAACTACGTGGCGGACATCGACGGCGTCGTCGTGCTGATGCCGCCGGTGCCGGGCAAGAAGCCGAGCAAGGCGCTGTTCTTCCGCCCGCAGGACGTGGGGCCGTCGCTGCAGAACCCGCTGGTCGAGATCCAGTCGCTGGACGGCGCCAGCGACTACCTCGTGCTGACGGCGCCCGACAAGATCGAGTGACCGTCGCGCGGCTCGTGCCCCGGGCACGACCGCACGGGCAGCGGCGGGTACTTCGGGTAGCGCTCCGGCTCGGTCCGGTGGCGCAGGCACATCGAGAAGGTCGAGCCGCGGCCTGAGCGGACGAGCTTCTGGTGGACGCAGCTCGAGCAGAGGCCGAGCCGCCGCTCGTACCACGTGACGTCCCAGGTGCGGCCGAGCTTCTCGCCGACGTTGTGGAAGGTGCCAACGGGCGTGAAGCCGCAGCCGGCGTGCAGCGCGACCGACGCCGGGTTGGGCTCGGTGATCCCGGCCACCGCGAGCAGCAGGCCGGGCGCAGGGTCGAGCTGCGCGAGCAGCGCGTCGTAGAGCGCGCGGCCGACGCCGCCGCCACGGGCGCGCTGCGCGACGTAGACGGAGGTCTCGCAGGTCGTGCCGTAGGCGGGCTTGGCCTTGTGCTGCGCAGCGCGGGCGAAACCGACGACGTCGCCATCCAGCGCGACGACGAACGGGTAGGCGTTCGTCGCGATCACGCCGGCCCACCAGTCCGGCTCGTGGCCCTCGAGATCGAACGTCGCCGGCGTCGTGCGCGCGGCCTCGTCGTAGATCGCGGCGATGGCCTGCCCATGCGCGGACGTAGCGCGCTCGATCCACATGGCCGCCAGGATAGTTGCTCGGGCAACGATAGGATGGTCCGGAATGGCGACGTTCAAGCGACTGCTCGGCTTCCTCGGCCCGTACCGACGCGGGGTGGTCTGGTCGTTCGCGCTCGCAGCCGTCGCGATGGTCGCGAGCGTCGCGATCCCGTGGTTCGTCGGGCAGGGCATCAACGCGATCCGCGCGCACGACAGCGCGCGGCTGCGCACCTACGTGATCGCGATCGCCATCGCCGCCGTGATCTCGTTCGGCCTGACGGCCGCGCGGCGCCTTGTTGCCGGAAAGGTCTCGCTCGGCGTCGAGTACGACCTGCGCAACCACGTCTACCAGCACCTGCAGACGCTGGAGCTCGGCTTCTTCGATCGCCAGCAGACCGGCCAGCTCATGTCGCGTACGACGGTCGACCTTCAGGGCGTGCGCTTCTCCCTCGGCTACGGCCTCGTGTTCATGGCGCAGTCGGCGCTGACGATCGTTCTCGTCGCGATCGCAATGCTCATCGTCGACCCGCGACTCGCGGCGCTGTCCCTGACACCGGTGCCGTTCGTCGTCTTCATCGCCATGCGCTACGGGCGCCGCGCCCGCCCTGCCGCACAAGAGGTGCAGCAGCGGATCGCGGAGCTGACCGCCGAGGTCGAGGAGAACATCTCCGGCGTGCGCGTCGTGAAGGCCTTTGCGCGCGAGGGGCGCCAGCTCGGCCGCTTCCAGCACCGCACCACGCGCGTCTTCGACCAGGCGATGGTGTCGACGAAGCTGCAGGCCTACTACAACCCGCTGATCGGGTTCCTGCCGCAGATCGGCCTCGCGGTCGTGCTGCTCGTCGGCGGTCGCAGCGTCATCAACGGCTCGCTGTCGATCGGCGCCTTCACGGCGTTCTATGCCTACCTGCTGCGCCTTCTGTCGCCGATGCGCACGCTCGGCATGTCGCTCGGCATGGCGCAGCGAGCGACCGCTGCCGGGGCGCGTCTGTTCGAGATCCTCGACCGCACGCCGCGGATCACGTCGCCGGCGGATGCTCCACAGCTCCGGGACGGCTCGGGCGCGGTGCGCTTCGAGCACGTCACCGTGCGCTACGAGGGGCAGGAGATCCCGGCGCTGCACGACGTGTCGCTCGAGGTGGCGGCGGGCCGGACGGTCGCGCTGGTGGGCGCGACCGGTTCCGGCAAGACGACCCTGGCGCAGCTGCTGGCGCGGTTGTACGACCCGATCGAGGGTCGCGTGCTCGTGGATGGCGTCGACGTGCGCGACGTCGACCTGCGCTCGCTGCGCTCCCAGATCGCGATCGTCGACGACTCGCCGTTCCTGTTCAGCGCCTCGGTGCGCGACAACATCGCCTATGCGCGGCCGGACGCGACGCTCGAAGAGGTCGAGGAGGCCGCGCGGCGCGCGCAGGCCCACGACTTCATCGAGCGGTTGCCCGAGGGCTACGACACACGCATCGGCGAGCGCGGGCTGACGCTCAGCGGCGGGCAGCGCCAGCGGGTGGCGATCGCACGCGCGTTCCTGGCCGATCCTCGGATCCTCGTCCTCGACGACGCGACTTCGTCGGTGGACGCGTCGACCGAGCAGGAGATCAAGACCGCGTTGCGCGAGGTGATGCAGGGCCGCACGACCTTCGTCATAGCGCACCGCCTGTCGACGATCGCGCTGGCGGACGAGATCGTGGTGCTCGAGGACGGCGAGCTCATCGCGCATGGCACGCACGACGAGCTGCTCGACGTCTCCGACCTCTATCGCGAGATCGTCGAGAAGGGCCTGCCGGATCAGGTGTTCCTCACCCGCAAGCCGATCGAGCGGGAGGTGGCGGGCCTGTGAACAGGCGCGACGACCTGCTCCGGCGCCTGCGCGGCACAAGTGGCCGCGGGCGCAAGCTGCAT
>VAYD01000373.1 GCA_005883905.1 Actinomycetota bacterium | reverse complement strand
CCGACAGCGCGCCGAGCGTCGTCGTCTTGCCCGAGCCCGTGCCGCCGCTGACGAGGATGTTGCAGCGCGCGCGGACCGCGTTGCGAAGCAGGTCGCGCAGCGGCGGGCTCCAGGTCCCGAGCTCCACCAGGTCGTCGGGGCCGAGCACGCGGCGGCGGAAGCGCCGGATCGTCAGCGAGGCGCCGTCGAGCGCCAGCGGCGGGATGACAACGTTCACGCGCGAGCCGTCGGGCAGCCGCGCGTCGCAGAGCGGCTCGGCCTCGTCGACGCGCCGGCCGAGCGGCGCGAGGATCCGCTCGATCGCGTGCAGCAGCTCGGCGTCGTCGGCGAACGCGACGCGCGTCGCCTCCAGCCGCCCCGCGCGCTCGACCCAGACCGGCCGCGTGCCGCAGACCATGACCTCGTCGACCTCGGGGTCCGCCAGCAGCGATTCGAGCGGCCCGAGGCCGAACGAGCGCTGCGCGACCCTGCGCGCGAGCTCGTCGCGGCTCGCCGCGTCGAGGATCCCCGCCTTCTCGTCGACGAGCGCCCGGATACGGGCCGCGACGTCGCCCTGCGCATCGTCCTTGCCGGCGCGCGCGACCAGCTCGTCGCGCAGGACGCCGGCGAGGGCGTCGAGATCGTCAGCTGTTGCCATGCCGGCACTCGTTACGGCGTCGTCGGGTTGACGTCCGGCCCCTGCGGGCCGCCGTGGCCGTTCCAGAACGTCTCGCCCGACTGGGGCGTGGTCGGCGCCGGCGACGTGAGCGGCACGACGGATCCGAGCCAGTCCGCGCTCTTCGCGTCGAACGGCGGATAGATGCTGCCGCTGTCGAGGGGCACGTAGCGGCTGCAGGTCAGCGCGTACGGGTCCGGCAAGCACGGGTTGAACGGCTGCACGTACAGCCCCTGGCGGTAGTTGAACTCCATCTCGGTGTAGTTGTCGTAACCGTCGGCGTCCTGGTCGTCCGCGCCGTCGAGCACGCCATCACCATCGGAGTCGGGGTCGATCGGGCTCGGATCCGCGAAGGAGCGCCAGAAGTACTTCTTCTCGTCCTTGTAGGGGCCCTTCTCCCACCAGTTCTGCGTCCCGGTCGTGTTGTACTCGACCATGTTCGAGAGGCCGTCGTTGTCCGCGTCGCGCTCGTCGTCGGTGAGGTTGCCGTCGTGGTCGAGGTCCAGCGCCTGGAGCGTCGGGTTCCCCGCAGTCGGCACCTGGCCACCGGTGTTCTGGGTGCCGTCGCTGTAGGCGCTGATGTCGCCCCCGGGTCCGAACGGGCTCCCGGCGTACTGCCAGAGCTGGAACTCCTGCCAGGCAAGCAGGCCGTCGCCGTCGAAGTCGCTGTTGATGTCGGTCGGGTCGAGCGGGTTCGGCCACGGCTTCTTGCCGGGGTACGGGTAGGCGCGCGAGTTCAGGTCGAGCGCCGACTGGTACTCCCACCCGTCGCTGAGACCATCGGTGTCGGTGTCGGCGCGGCACGGGTCCAGGCCGACGCTCTTCTCGAGGCCGTTGCTGAGCGAATCCTTGTCCTCGTCGCCCGACGGGTTCGCCTGGGCGGCCGCGAGGCACTGCTCGTACGCCGACGGCAGCGTGCTGCCGGGCGGCGTGAGGCTGCCGGTGCCGGCGGGGCCGACGGTCGGCGAAAGCTTCTTGCCGGTGAACTTCTGACCGAAGCGCTTGGAGATGATGCGGATCGCGAAGACGCCAGGGGCCGGCTGGTTGTCCAGCACCGGCATGTAGGCCTGCAGCTTCAGGGGCACGTGCAGCGTGATCTTGGTCGTCGTTGCCGACTCGGCCTTGACGAACACCGCGCGCTGACCGGCGCGCTTGAACACGACCGTGTTCTTGTTCTTGCCCGAGCGGAAGCCCTTGCCCGTGATCGTCATGAGATCGCCCACGCCGACCTGCATCGGGGTGACCCTGGTCACGACGGGGTACTTGGGCGCCTTCGCGGCGGCGGTGCCGGCGGGGATCGCCAGGACGGCGGCGGCGGAGAGGGCGACGCTGATGATGGTCTGGACGCGCGAGAAAGACATGCCTAGGCCCGCATATCGGCCTCTGGACGAATTGCTTGAGGCCGTCCGTTGCAAGATGGACGGCTCAGAGGCCCGGGCCGATGCTCAAACCCTGGTCCTCGCGACGGCGGTCCGTCGCCCCCCGCGGGAGCACCCGGATCTCGCGCGCGAAGCTCTGGGCCGCCGCGAGATAGACCGCCTGGCGGACCGTGACCCGGAGTCGGCTGGCGACGCCGCGAGGACCTCGACGTCCTCGAGCGCGAGCCGGGTCTGGCCGCCGCGGGTGACGAGGATGTCGACCCGGCCGCCAGCACGCACCAGCTTCGGCGGCCCGGCCGCCACGAGGTCGGCGATGCGCTCCCCCGGTCGCAGCGTCGTCGCGTCGGCGCCGTCGCCGTTCGCCAGGAGCGCGGGCGCGAGGTCCGTGCCGTGCACGACCGCTGCGGTCGTGCGCAGCCCCGCGGCCTGCGACGGGTCGGAGAAGGATGCCGCCGGGGCGTAGCGCGCCGGGACGCGCCTGATGGCGAGGTCCGACGTGCGCACGATGCGTCCGGCGGGCAGGTCCGCGCGCGCGACGACGACCGGCACCGCCGGGCCGAGCCGCCGCTCGAGTGCTGCCTCGCGACCGGCGACGTCGGACGCGGCGAGCGCCCCGAGCACCAGCGCCAGGCCCGCGAGCGCGAACGCGCGGCGACGGCGGCTCACGACGCGGCCGGAAGCTCGATGACCAGCCGCGCCCCGCCGGCGCTCGGCGCCGAATGCAGCGCCCCGCCGGCGCGGCGGGCTACCTCCGCGACGATCGCGAGCCCGCGCCCGCGGGCGCCGCGCGGCCGGCTCAGCGCCGGAATCGGCGCGGCGAGCCCCGGTCCGTCATCCGACACCTCGATGCGCACGCGGTCGCCCTCGACGCGCGCACCGAGGCGGACGCTGCCCGACCCGTGCTCGAGAGCGTTGGCGATGAGGTTCCCCGCGGCCTGCGACAGGCGGCGCGCGTCGGCGCGCACGACGACGTCCGCTCGCAGCCGTGCGCCCACGCGACCTCCCGCCACGAGCCCGCCTCGGCCTCGAGCAACCTGGCAACGGCGACGGACTCGACGCGGTCGCGCGCCCTCGCGCCGGCGGGCGCCAGCGACAGGTCGGCGAGCGCCAGCTCGGCGCGCCGGAGCTGCAGGTCGACCGCGGCGACGCGGCGCGACGACGCCTCGCCGCGACGGCCTGCGGCATACAGCGCGAGGCCGGCGGCCGTCAGCGGGCCACGCAGCTCGTGGCAGGCGCGCGCGACCAGCTCGGCGCGGCGCCGCCAACGCCATTCGAGGTGGACGGCCAGCCCGGTCACGAGCAGCGCGACCAGCCAACCGGCGATCGTCACGCCGCCACCCCGTCGACGAGGCGATAGCCGACGCCCCAGACGTTCATCACGAACTGGTCGCCGTTGACGGAGAGCTTCTTGCGCAGGCGGCAGGCATGCGAATCCAGGGTGCGCGTGGTCCCCATCGACCTGAAGCCCCAGACGCCGCGCAGCAGCTCGTCCTTGGTGAACACGCGCGTCGGCTCCGCGGCGAGCGTGCGCAGCAGCGCGAACTCCTTCGCCGAGAGTTCGACGCGCGAGCCGCGGACCGTGACCTCACGCGAGGACGGGTCGATCATCAGCTCGCCGACGCGCATCCGCCCCGTGCGCGGGCGCTGTCCGGAGCGGCGCAGCAGCGCGGCCACCCGGCCGCGCAGCTCCGGGTACGAGAACGGCTTGCAGACGTAGTCGTCGGCGCCGCGCTCGAAGCCGCGGATGCGATCGAGCTCGCTGTCGCGGCCGCTCAGCACGAGCAGCGGCGTGCGCGGATCGACGCGCGATGCGAGGCCGTCGGCGTCCCGCACCCGCCGCACCAGATCGAGGCCATTGCCGTCCGGCAGGCCGACGTCGATCAGCGCCAGATCCGGGAACTTGGTCTCCATCAGGCGGATGCCGTCGCGGGCGCAGTCGGCCACGAGGAGCGCGAAGCCGTCGGCCGTCAGGTTGTCGGCGAGGAAGGTCCTCGTCGCGTCGTCGTCCTCGACGACGAGGATCGTTGCGGTGTCGTCGTAGTGCATGCCGCAATGAGGTGCGGCATGGCCAAAACTCGCCCCGGTGCAAGTCGCGTTTCATGAGAGCCGGCGGGGCAGGGTTCAGGCTTAGGATGACGACGGCTGCCAATGGAGACCACGCGCCGCGGAAATTACGACTCCGGGGACGACTTCGTCCTGGAATATGGAGAGCTCCGGTTCACGTTCAACGAGCGTGACTTCGGCGAGCGCGTCGAGCAGGCCGCGCTGAAGCTCGGGTTCGTCGGCGGCCGCCTTGACGATCCGGAGCTCGAGGACCTGGTGAACCTCGCCGTCAACGGCGAGATCCAGGACCCGGCCAGCGCGCTCGGCGAGCACGTCAACGACTGCTGGCCCGAGCTGGTCGGCCCGAGCGACCGCTCGCTCGTCCACTGGCTGCGCCGCCTCGTCTTCCGCTCCGCGTGGCTGGATCAGCGTGTCAAGGAAGGCGAGCTCGACGTGCGGTTCGAGCCCGACGAGCACACCTTCGCCTACATCCAGCCCGACCGCGACGGCGAGCCGGTCGAGCTGGCGCCCGAGCCCTCCTGGGGCCGGGTCGCCTACAAGCGCTGAGCCTCCAAGCGCGCCTTCGCGATCGCCTCGGCGCCGTCGTCGCCGACGAGCAGCTCGGGCCTGAGGGTGCCGCTCGCGACGACGTCGAGTGCGGGGAAGCGGTTCGTCGAGGTCAGCGCGACGTCGAGCGCGACGACTGTCGTCTCCCCGCCGACCGGATGGGTCGACGTGGCGATGATCGTGAGCGATCCGCCGTCAACGATCGCGCGCGCCGCCGCCAGCGCGCGGCGGGCGACGTGCGGCGGGACGCCGTCGAGCGAGTCGACGAGCACCACGGCGTTGCCACCGCGGGCTGCGATCCGCTTGGCGGTGTCGACACAGCGCTCGATCGTCTGGCCCTGCGTGTCCGACGACGCGGCGAGGCCGGCCGTCGCGGCGGGCTCGACCGCGCCGTCGGCGTTCCAGGCCGCGATCTCCTCGGGGCGTGCGCCGGCGAGGACCACCGTCAGGTCGAGGCCGTCCTGGCCCGCGAGCGCGCCGGCGAGCCGCCGCAGCGCCTCGCTCTTGCCCGAACGGGCCGGCCCGGTGATCGTCACGCGGCTGCCGCGGCCGATCGGCGCGAGGAACTCGATCGCCTTCAGCGTCGGGTCCTCCGACCCGAGCTCGAAGCGCTCGGACGGGAACGCGCAGGGCAGGTCGTCGAAGTGGGTCCCCTCGGCGACCTCGTCGGCCGCCTGGCCGTTGATCGTGTCGACGCGGACGAGCGACGGGTAGCGCTCGGAGCGGCGCGGGCGGCGCACCGGCCCGGACACGCGATCGCCGGCGACGAGCTCGCAGCGGCGGATCTGCGCAGCGGAGATGTAGACGTCGTCGTCCGAGGCGTCCGGCGGGTTGACGCGGACGAAGCCCGAGCCG
>VAYD01000381.1 GCA_005883905.1 Actinomycetota bacterium | reverse complement strand
CCGCTCGGCGTCGAGCGAGTAGCGGGCGGCCACGTCGCTGCACGGCCCCGCGCAGAGGATCCCGAGCGCACGCTTGAGAGCGGGCGGGTCGAGCGCGTCGCCCACCACCGCGCGCAGCGACGCGGCGCTGCCGCCGACGGCCACGGCGCTCTCGGCGCTCGGGAAGGCGCGCGTGGCGAGCACCTCCATCGCGTGGTCGCGCGCGGCGCGCAGCTCGTCGAGGCCGGGCGGATCGCTGCGCAGGTAGCGGTCGGCCAGGACGCCGGAGCCGACGAGGAACGACGAGCTCCATTCCACGCCGCCCGCGACCGTGCCGACCGCGATTTCCGTCGAGCCGCCGCCCACGTCGACGACCGCGACCGTCCCGGGCAACTCCGCGGCCAGCGTCGCGGTGGCGCCGAGAAACGCCATCCGCGCCTCCTCGTCCTCGTCGAGGATCTCCACTGCGACCGGCATCCCGGCCAGGAACTCGTCCCGGTTGAGCGCGGCGCGGATCGCCGCGGTCGCGACCTCGACGACCCGGGCGACCTCGGCGATCTTCTCCTGCGGGATCTGCGGCGCCATGCCGATGCGCGTGAACGCGCGCTGCTGCAGCACCTCGATGAGGCGCCCGTCCTTCAGCTCGGCCACGAGCACGCGCGTGGTGTTCGTGCCGATGTCGACACAGGCGCAGATCATCGGCCGCCATAAGGTAATGCCGGCGTCGCCATCCAGGCGACGCTCTGATTGGACCTGGGGCCATCCGGGCCCCAGAGACAATGCCATCATCAGTGCGTGCCCGCAGCGGCTGCCATCGAGGTCCAGGGCCTGCGCAAGACCTACGACGACCGTGAGGCCGTCCGCGGCATCGATTTCAGCGTCCGGCGCGGCGAGGTGTTCGGGCTGCTCGGGCCCAACGGCGCCGGCAAGACCACGACCGTGGAGATCCTCGAGGGCTACCGCACGCGCTCGGCCGGCAGCGTGTCGGTGCTCGGACACGACCCCGAGGAGCGTCCGCCGGCGCTGCGCGAGCGGGTCGGGATCGTGCTGCAGAGCTGCGGCACCTACCCGCACCTGAGCGCACGCGAGACCGTGGCGCACTGGGCGTCGCTGTACGCGTCGCCGCGCGACGTCGAGGAGGTGATCGCGCTCGCCGGGCTGGAGGAGGCGGCCGACCGCCGGGCGCGGACGCTGTCGGGCGGCCAGCAGCGCCGGCTCGACCTCGCGCTGGCATTGATCGGCGACCCGGAGCTCGTGTTCCTCGACGAGCCCACCACCGGATTCGACCCCGCCGCACGCCGCGCCGCCTGGGACACCGTGCGCTCGCTGCGCGACCTGGGCAAGACCGTGCTGCTGACCACGCACTACCTCGACGAGGCGCAGGCGCTCGCCGACCGCGTGGCGATCATCAAGGACGGGCGCATCCTGGCGATCGGGACGCCGGGCGAGCTCGGCGTCGGCGCCGCGCAGCGCGTGCGGGTCTCTTGGCGCGGCGAGGACGGCGAGCTGCACGAGCGCGAGGTCGACGACCCGACGCGCCTGCTGCATGAGCTGACCGCCGAGGCGCTGGCACGCGGCGGCTCGGTGCGCGAGCTGACCGTCGTGCGGCCGAGCCTCGAGGACGTCTATCTCGAGCTCACGGCCGAGGAGGAGGAGACGGTCGGTGTCTGACGTCATCGCACTCGGCTGGCGCCAGTTCCGCCTCGAGCGCAAGCAGTTCTGGCGCAACCCGACGGCGGCGTTCTTCGGCTTCATGCTGCCGGTCGTCTTCCTGCTGATCATCGGGTCGCTGACGCCGGCAAGCGACCGCGACATCATCATCCCGGGCATCGCGGGGATGAACGTGATGGCCTCGACGTTCAACGCGATCGCCATGAACATGACGTTCCGCCGCGAGCAGGGCCTGCTCAAGCGCACGCGCGGCACGCCGATGCCGACCGGGTCCTACCTCGGCGGCGTCTTCGGCAACGTCGCGTTCAACGGGACCGTGCAGGTCGCGCTGACCGTCGTCGGCGGGGTCGTGCTCTTCGGGCTGCCGTGGCCATACCACTGGGACGAGCTCGTGATCTTCACGGTCGTCGGGATCTTCTCGTTCACCGCGCTGGGGATCGCCTTCTCGCACGTGATCCCGAACTTCGACGCCGCCCCGGCGTATACGAACTTCGTGTTCCTGCCATCGATCCTGCTCGGCGGCGTGTTCTTCGATCCGGCGACGACCTCGTCGGCGGTGCTCGACGACATCGCGCGCGTCCTGCCGATCAGCCACTTCATCGCGGGGATGCGCGGAGCGATCCAGCCCGACGGCGGCCTGTCGCACCACGTCGGCGACGTGACGGTGCTCGCGCTGTGGGGCCTCGTGGGGCTGTGGTTCGCGATCCGCGGCTTCAGCTGGGAGCAGCGCCGCGCCTGACGATCCAGGCGGGCGGCGGCTCGCCCTCGACGTCGACGTCGACGTCGAACGGCGCGCCCCGCCAGTCCTCGCGGAGCAGGCCGAAGATGTTGACGTCGTGGTGCGTGTCGCCGTGGCGGTGCCACGCGCGCAGCACGCCCTCGTGGCGGAAGCCGAGCCGCTCGAGCGCGCGCGTGGAGCGGGCGTTGTCCGGGTTCGAGTACGCGCCGACGCGTTCGAGCCCGCAGATCGCGAACGCGAGGTGCAGGATCAGAGCCTTGGACTCGGCGTTCGCGCCGCTGCCCCAGTGCGCGCGGCCGAGCCACGTGCCGACCATCGCGCGGCGGTCGCGGCGCGAGAGCTCGCTCAGGCCGGTGACGCCGATCACGCCGCGCTCGGCGTGGTCGATCACGAAGTCCAGGCGCTCGCCGCGCTCGCGCTCTCCGGCGAGGCGCTCGACGTAGGCGCGCGGCTCGTCGACCGACACGTACGGGCCCCACGAGAACCAGCGCGTCACGTCCGGGTCCGAGGCGAGCGCGAACAGCGCGTCCGCGTCGGCGGGCTCGGCGTAGCGCAGCGTGAGCATCGTCCCGGTCAGGTGCACCGTCCGGCATGATCCCCGCTCATGGCGACAGGACTGCTCTACGACGTCCACGGCAACCTGCCCGCGCTCGAGGCGGTCGCGACTACTGCAGCTTCGGCGCGTGGCCCGCCGAGGTGGTGGCGCGGCTCGACGAGCTCAACGGCGCGGCGTGGATCCGCGGCAACCGGGATCGCTGGCAGCGTGGCGAGCGTGACGACATGCCGCCGGGCGAGGACCTGCAGACGGCGCTGGTGAGCGTCGTCGAGGCGCTGGGCCCAGATCTGATCGCACGGCTCGCCGAGCTGCCGACGAAGCATCGCGAGGGCGACGTGCTGTTCTGCCACGGCGCGCCGAACACCGACATGGACTCGTTCCTCCCGGACGCGGCGGACGCCGACGATGCGCTGCTCGCAGGCGTCGACGCCCAGACCATCGTCTTCGGCCACACGCACCTGCCGGTGGACCGCCGGCACGACGGCATCCATCTGGTCAACCCCGGCAGCGTCGGCCTGCCATTCGACGGCGATCCGCGCGCGCACTGGGCGGTCCTGCACGACGACGGGCGCGCCGAGCCGCGCCGCGTGTCCTACGACATCGAAGCGGCGATCGCCGGCCTGCACGAGCGCTACCCCGGCGCGCCTTGGATCGGCGGCACCACCGCGCGCCTGCGCAGGGCGAGCTTCACGGGCGAGTGATGCGCGCGCTGCTCGCCGTCGCGGCCGCGGTGGCACTGCCGGCGAGCGCCACCGCCGCCACGCCGCAGGTCGTGGCGAAGGGCATCCCGTTCGCCACGAACGTCGTCTTCGATCCTGCCGGCGGGATGTGGGTGACCTCCGGCGCCGGCGGATCCAACCCGTCCGACGGCGTCTGGTACGTCCCCCAGGGCGGCAAGCCGCGCCACGTGGTCCGCCACCTCAAGACCGCGCTCGGGCTGCGGTGGGCGGGCAGCTCGTTGTACGTCTCGCACATCACGTCGGCGTCCAACGGGCGCGTGACCGCGTTCACCGGGTTCGACGGCACGCGCTTCGCCAACCATTCGATCGCGCTAGACGGGCTGCGCGTCGGGCGCCACACGACGGACTCGATCGCGCAGGGCCCCGACGGCAGGCTCTACGTCGGCGTCGGCAGCACGTTCGACAACCGCGGCCGGCCGGGGCGCGTGCTGTCGTGGGCGCCCGGCACGCACACGCCGCGACTCGAGGCGACCGGGCTGCGCAACCCGTACGGCCTGGCGTTCCACGGCGCGCAGCTGCTCGTCACCGACAACGGCCGCGACGATCTTGGCGAGACGCGCCCGCCCGAGGAGCTCGACGCGTTCGATCCCGCCGGCCCGCTCGTCGACTTCGGGTTCCCGCGGTGCTCGGGTGGGCGAGGACAGTGTTTCGGCGCCGTCGCGCCGATCGCCACCTTCCCCGCGCACGCGTCGACCGACGGGCTGGCGGTGAAGGGCGACGTCGCGTACGTCGCGCAGAACGGGTCGACGATCCGCAGGCACGCGGTCGGCAACGACGTGCAACGCGTCGACCTGGTGACCGGCACGCGGACGCGGGTGTGGAAGTCGCCCGTGGCGCACGATCCGCTCGGCGCCGCGATCGGCCCGGACGGCAGGCTCTACGTGACGCTCTTCCTCAGCGGGAAGGTCGTCAGCTTCCCTGCCTGATCTCTTCCGGCGGACCCGGCCTGGCGAAGTAGAACCCCTGAGCCAGGTCGCAGCCGAGGCCGCGCAGCCGGTCCACCTGGGCGATCGTCTCGATGCCCTCGGCGACGGTCCGCAGCCCGAGCGCGTGGCTCAGCGAGATGACCGCCGCGACGATCGCCGCCTCCTGCGGGTCGTGTTCGAGCGGCGCGACGAACGAGCGGTCGATCTTCACCGTGTCGACCGGGAAGTGCTGCAGTGCGCGCAGCGACGAGTAGCCGGTGCCG
>VAYD01000380.1 GCA_005883905.1 Actinomycetota bacterium | reverse complement strand
GCGCCGATGCCGGCGTTGGCGATCGCCACGTCGAGTCCGCCGAGGCGCTCCACGGCCTCGGCGACCGCGCCGTCGACCTGGTCGCGGTCGGCGACGTCGCACTCGAACCACGGCGCCCCGCCGCACTCGGCCGCCACGGCCTCGAGCAGCTCGGGCTCGAGCCCCAGCAGCGCCACGCGCGCGCCGCGCTGGTGCAGGCGCTTCGCCGTGAGCGCGCCGATGCCCCGCGCGGCTCCGGTGATCAGGACTCGGGTTGCACCCGCAGCGCGTTGAGCGTCATCGCCAGCATCTCGTAGTGGCCGGTCAGC
Source organism: Actinomycetota bacterium (assembly GCA_005883905.1). Classification (GTDB taxonomy): domain Bacteria; phylum Actinomycetota; class Thermoleophilia; order Solirubrobacterales; family Solirubrobacteraceae; genus AC-49. The sequence continues at coordinate 6,054 of VAYD01000380.1, read as the reverse complement.
ATGCACAGTTCGATCAGCTCCTGGTCGTTGAGCAACGGGCGCAGTTCGCCCCACAGGTCGTCGGAGAGGGTGCGCGTGTCGTGCAGCTCGTCGGCCGCCCGCAGCAGGAGCGCCTGGCGCGGCGTCCAGCCGGCCGCGTCGGCGCCCGACCGCACGCGCGCGATGTCGCCGGCGCTGAGCCCCGCGCGCTTGCCCAGGCGCTCGTGGTGGCCCCACTCGTAGTCGCAGTCGCAGTTGTGCGCGACGCGCAGGATCACGAGCTCGGTGTCGGCGCGCGGCAGCTTGCCGCCGGGCATCAGCGTCCCGGCGAAGCGCAGCCAGCGCCGGAACAGCCGGCGATGACGGCCGAGGGTGGTGAAGACGTGCGGCGCCTCGCCGCGCGTCACCAGCCCGATCGCGCGGGCGATCAGCCAGTTGACGCGGCCGACGTCGGCCGCCGTGCCCGGAGCGATCCGTGGCGCGCCTCCCATGAGACGCATCGTAACTCTCGCGAACGGCTGTGTTCGCAGTTAGGCGCCGTGCACGCGGCGCGCCAGCTCGACGAGCGGCCGGCGCAGCGCCCGGATGCCCTTGATGTCGCCCCCGGCGAGCCGCGAGGTGACGAGCGTGCTGGTTGCCGCGACGATCGCCTCGTTGGCGAAGCGGTCGGCGGCGGTGCGGCGGCCGAAGGCGCGGTCGAGCAGCTGCGCCCACCGCTTCTGCAGGGCCGCGCGGCGCTCGAGCGCCCGCGGTCCGGCCGCGTAGACCTCGATCATGAACAGGCGTGAGAGCTCCGGCTGGTCGGCGATCGCGTCGAGCAGCGTCTTGAGGCCGCGGTCGAAGCGCTCCAGCCCGGTGCCGGGCACCGGCGGCGCGGCAGCGGCGCTCGCCATGACGACCTCCACCGCCGCCTCGAGGGCGCTGACGAAGCAGTCCTCCTTGGACTCGAACTGCTCGTAGAACGTCTCGCGCGAGACCTTCGCCGCGCGCAGGACGTCGGCGACCGACGTGGCGACGTAGCCCTTCTCGGCCATGACCTCGGCCATCGCCCGGAAGATGCGCGTGCGCTGCGATCGCACGACCTCCTCGCGCGAGAGGCCATGGCGCCCGCGGGGGAGCGGCTCGATGGTTCCCTGCTTCGTCACGGCGTGCAGCCTATGTGGTTACATGTGCGTAACCATGGCTACCGCGACCATCGAGACGCCCTTCACCGGCCAGGCCGAGCCCTCGCCGGCCGGCCCGGCGCGCGACGGGATCGCCCATCTCGCCGCGCCGCCCGAGATCCCGCTCTCGCCCACGCGCCAGACGCTGCGCTTCAGCGTGCGCCAGATCGAGTTCGTCTTCGGCGCCCGCCGGCGCCTGGGCGAGGTGTTCCGCATGCGCACGCGCGTGGTCGAGGGCGGCACGGTCGTCACGAGCCACCCGGACCACGTCAAGTCGCTGTTCACCGCCGATCCCGCCGATGCGCCGTCGCTGACCGGCGAATCGCCGCTGCGGCCGATCGTCGGGCCGAACTCGACGCTGACCGCGCTCGGCGAGCGCCACATGCGCCAGCGCAAGCTGCTGCTGCCGTCGTTCCATGGCGAGGCGGTCGAGCGGTACACCGCGATGATCGCCGACGCCGCCGAGCGCGAGATCGACCGCTGGCCCGTCGGCACGCCGTTCCAGCTGGCGCCGCGCATGCAGGCGATCACGCTCGACGTGATCATGGGCGGGATCTTCGGCATCGAGGGCCGGCCCGAGCGCGGGACGCCGGAGCACCAGCTGCGCCAGGTGATCCGCCGGCTCGTATGGCTCTCGACCCAGCCGATCTCGCAGATCGCGGAGCTGCTGAACACCGGCAGCGACGAGGCGGTCGGGCCGACCAAGACGGCGCTCGGCTACCTCGACCGCGCGACCTACGCGGTGATCGCCAAGCGCCGGGAGGCACCGGACCTCGCGGAGCGCACGGACATCCTGTCGATGCTGCTGCGGACGACCGACGACGAGGGCACGCCGCTGACCGACCACGAGCTGCGCGACGAGCTGCTGACGCTCGTGCTCGCCGGGCACGAGACCACGCCATCCCGACGCCTACTCGCGCGTCGCCGCCCGCGAGCCCGGCTGGGCGCAGGCGGTCGCCTACGAGTCGCTGCGGCTGCGCCCGCCCGTCCCGCTCGTGGTCCGCAAGCTGCTCGCCCCGCTCGAGGTCGACGGTCACCACCTGCCGGCGGGCGCGACCGCCGCGCCGTCGTCGATCCTGCTGCACGTCAACCCGGCGCTCTATCCCGAACCGCACGCCTTCCGGCCCGAGCGCTGGCTCGACCGCAAGCCCGGCACGTACGAGTGGATCCCGTTCGGCGGCGGCATCCGCCGCTGCCTGGGCGCGACGCTCGCGATGGCCGAGCAGCGGGTCGTGCTCGACGCCGTGGCGCGGCGCACGGACCTCGTCGCCGACGACCCGGAGCCGGAGCGGGCGGTGCATCGCAACGTGACGATGATCCCGTCGCGTGGCGCGCGCGTGATCGTCCGCGCGCGCGACTAAGGTCCACCCTCCCCGACCTACGGACTCTCCGCCCAGGCGAAGTTGGCCGAGGGGCTGTTCCCGCCGTTGCCGCACTGCAGGTAGATGTGGGTGATCGCCAGGCCCGCGCCGATCGCCGGCGGGCCGCCGTCGCCCGTGATCAGGAAGGCCGTCGCGAGCGGGAACGTCGTGACGGGCGCCGACCAGATCTGGTGCTCGACGAGCGTCGTGCCGCTCACCGCCCCCGTGTAGGTCATCGTGACGCTCAGCTTCAGGTTGGTCACGAGCAGCGAGCCGCTGCAGATGCCGAGCGAATCCGATGTGCCCGAGCCGCTGAAGCGCACGGTCGTCGGCTCGCGCGCGGTGAATGGCGCGGTCGGCGTCGTCTGCGCCGGGCAGCTGCCGCTGCCGTCGTTCCACGGCGAGCGGGACCCGGTGCATCCGTTCAGCTGCGCCGCCTGCGCGGTGGCACCCCCCGCGGCCGTGATCGCGCCCGCTGCGACCAGTGCCAGCCCGATCCGTCTCATGTACCCCTCCCGTGGGGATAGACCGGCTTCCGGTTCGACACCCTACGCCGCGGCTGCACGGGCGTCCAGTCCGAACCAGCGGCCATGCTCCCGCGCGTGGATCCCCGCCTCGCCGAGTACGAGGCGCGCTTTCGCCGCGCCGGGCTGCCGCTGTTCGTCGCGGGGACGACGGCGCGCACCGAGGTGTGGACGCGCGCGGTGCCGGTCCTCGGCCTGGTGTTCGTCGGCGGGGTGCTCGGCGCGATCGACCTGCAGTGGTCGACGTGGGCCAACGTGGGCGCGCTGATCGGCGGCATGGCGATCCTGCTCGGCGGCCTTGCGCTCGCCAACCATCTGCGCGGCCGGCCGCTGCTGGCGCGCCCGCGCGACGTCGGCGCATTCGAGCTGGCGGGGTTCGTGCTGCTGCCCGCCGTGCTGCCGGCGATCTTCGGCGGCCAGACGCGCAGCGCGTGGGTGACGGCCGTGGCGAACCTCGCGGTGCTCGCGGTGCTCTACGGGACGATCCGCTACGGCCTGCTGTCGATCGTGGCGTGGGCGGCCCGGCGGCTCGGTGGGCAGCTCGCGGCCAGCGTGATCCTGCTCGCGCGCGCGATCCCGCTGCTGATGCTGTTCTCGGTCGTGCTGTTCCTGACGACGGAGATGTGGCAGACGTTCGCGCGCATGGACGATGCGTCGCTGATCGCGATCGCCGGCCTGCTGGTCGCGGTCGGGACGCTGTTCCTCGTCGCGCGGCTGCCGCGCGAGGGCGCTGCGCTCGAGCGCGACGTCGGCGGCGGCCCGCCGCTCGACCGCCGGCAGCGCTTCAACGTCGGCCTCGTGATGTTCGTCTCGCACGCGCTGCAGGTGCTCGTCGTGAGCCTCGCCGTGGGCGTCTTCTTCGTGGCCTTCGGGCTGCTCGCCACCCCGGCGGCGCTCCTGCACACCTGGGTCGGTCAGCCGACCGACGAGGTGCTGACGGTCGGCGGCGTGCCTCTCTACGCGGAGCTGCTGCGCGTCAGCGCGGCGATCGCGGCGTTCTCCGGGCTCTACTACGCGATCGCGGTGCTGACCGACGCGACCTACCGCGAGGAGTTCCTGTCGGAGCTCGAGGGCTCGATGCGCGAGACGTTCGTCGCGCGCGCCGAGTACCTGGCGCTGCGCTCAGGCTAGCTGCGCGCGCAGCTCCTGCTCGACCGGGCGCGGGACGAGCGTGAGCGACACGGCGCCCACGTCCATGCGCACGCTGGCGCCCAGTGGGATCTCGCCCTCGCCGGCCGCGATCGCCGCGGGCGAGGGCTCGAGTCCGAACATCGCGTGGCCGACGCGGGTGGCGTGGCGGCGCAGCACGCGCTCGGCGGTGCGGCGCGTCGTGCACCACCCGGCCGCCTCGAGGTGGTTGCCGTGCCACAGCTCGTAGCGCCAGCGGCGGAACCCGAAGCGCCCGAGCGGCAGCGGATGCAGCTGGTAGCCGAACCGGATGCCTTCGACGCCATTCATCAACTTGAAGGTAGCGGCCCTCGTGTCGGCTGTCCGAGCGCGAGCCCGACCCTGAGCAGCACGGTCGCGGTCGTCGGGTAGGTCGCCGTCTGGCCGGCGCAGGGGTAGGTCGCGACAGCGCCAGCGGGTAGGGATCGGCGGTCAGCTCGAGGCTCGTCAGGCCGCCCTGGCCGACCTGGCCGTGAAGGTGGACGAACGCCGTCGAATCGGTGTAGCCGGTCTCGGCGAGCGGCTGGTCGCATGCGTCCTGAGGGCGCGTATCGAGCACGGCGCGGATGATCACGTTCGCGTCCGAGACGATTGAGCCATTCGCCGCGAGCGTCGCGGTGTTCGTCTTCGTCTTGTCGAGCGTGATCGTGGTCGCCGGGTCCGAGCGCGCCCAGACCGGCGAAGCGCAGCCGTCGCTGAAGAAGTCCGTCGGCGCCACGGCGAGTGTTCCGCCGCTGAGCCGCGCCTTGATGTCGGTGCCGAGGCGGATCTTGCCCGGGACGTAGCCGTCGAGCTTGCCGGAGATGCCGACCGTCCGCACCATGCCGTTGCCGAAGTCGATCGTCGCCGAGCTGCCGTCGAGCACCGTCGCGGTGAGCGGGACGCGCAGCGGCTTGACCTTGACCTTGTGGCAGCGCTTCTTCTTGTGCCCGTGGACCCTCACGGTCTTGCACTTCAGCTTGGTCTTGGCGCCGGCGGGGGCGGCGGCCGCCGCGGGGACGAGCACGGCGACCGCGAGGACCGCGAGCCGCCTCACTGGGACTCGGCCTCTCGCTTGAGCCCCTCGGCGGCTCCGCCGAGGAGGAAGGCCTTCACCTGGCCCTCGACCGGGCCGCGCAGCAGCATGCCGAGCATGCGGCCAGGGTCGACCTCGAGCGCGTAGGTCGCGCGCGTGCGGCCGTCGCCCAGGTCCTCGAGGTCCCACCAGCCGTGCAACGACTTGACGTCGCCCTTCTCCTGCACCCAGTCGATCCGGGTCGGCTCCTCGTAGCTGAAGCGCAGCCGCGTCTTGACCGTCTTGACCTTCGCGTCGGACGCCGTCTCGACGAGCTCGGCCCGTCCGTCGAAATCCTTGGACAGCACCTCGACGTCCTTCAGCGAGCCCTGCCACTTCGGCGCGCCTTCGATGTCGGCGGCGATGGTGAAGCAGCGATCGATGGGCGCGTCGATCTCGACGCTGCGGTCTCCGGTGATCATGGGCGCGCAGACTACGTGGTCTGCTCGGCTCCGCGGGCGAGCCGTTGCACGATGCCGGGGTAGAAGCGCTCGAGCAGCCGGCGCCAGATGCCGCCGCGCAGCTTCGCCTTGATGTCGAACTCGGCGCGCCAGGTGATGTCGGTGCCGCCGCCGGCGGCGTCGGAGAGGGTGACGGCGGCGTGGTAGTTCTCGAACGGCAGGCCCGACACGAGCTCGTAGCCCAGCCGCTCGCCGGGGACGATCTCGGTGACGCGCTCGAGGTTCGTGATCGGCGCCTGGCGCAGGCGGCGCACGGCGCCGACGCCCTGCGGGTCGTCGCCCGGCGCAGCCGTCTGGATCGTCGTCGACGACCAGGAGCCCCAGTCCTGCCAGGTGTCGATGTCG
>VAYD01000372.1 GCA_005883905.1 Actinomycetota bacterium | reverse complement strand
CGTCAAGGTCGCGGCGCAGGTCGCCGGCGGCGGTGGCGGCGGGCGCGACACGATGGCGCAGGCGGGGGGCAAGGACCCGGCGAAGCTCGAAGAGGCGCTGGCGGCGGCCCGCGACGCCATCGAAGAGCGCCTGAAGGGCTAGTGCGAGTGCTGGCCCTCGACTACGGCAGCGCTCGCTGCGGGTGCGCCGTGAGCGACCCGACCGGCACGCTCGCTACACCTATCGAGCCGGTCGAGCGCCCCGACAGCAAGCGCGGCATGAACCGGATCGTCGGCCTCGTGCGCGAGCGCGCGATCAAGAGGATCGTGGTCGGGCTGCCGGTCGGCCTGAGCGGCGCCGATACCGAACAAACGATGGCAACGCGTGATTTTGCGAAGCGGTTGGGTAATCGGGTGCAGATACCCGTCGATCTCTACGACGAGCGGTTCACCACGTCGATTGCCGCCGCGCGTGGTGGTAGCGGTTCCGAGGATTCTCGTGCCGCTGCGGTGCTGCTCGAGGACTACCTGGCGCGACATCCCGTATGAGCCCGTTCGGTCGCAAGGACGACAGTCAGCAAACACGACGCTCCGCCGAGGAGCGCGAGCGCGCGCGCCTGGAGCGCGAGGAGCGCCGGCGCCAGCGCACGGGGGAGATGCCCGCGGTGCAGGCGACGCCGCCCGAGCCGCCGCCCGCGCCGGAGCCCGTCCCCGCGGAGCCTGAGCGGGAGCCCGAGCACGTCGCGCCGGCCACTGCGACGGCCGTCGAGGAGCCGCTCGGCGTGCGACGGGTCGGTGGCTCGCCGAACATGTCCGCGGCCGGCGCGCTCGGCCCGCGCGCGATCCCGCCCAAGCCGCACAAGCCCGCGCGCCGCCGCCGGCGCCCATTCGTGCGCGTGATCCCGGTGATCCTGGTGCTCGCCGTCGCCGCGTTCGCCTACGCGGTCTTCCAGCCGTTCAAGGGCGGCGGTCACGGCACCGTGTCGGTCGACATCCCCCAGGGCGCGAGCGCGAAGCAGATCGGGACCATCCTGGAGCACAAGGGCGTCATCGACTCGTCGTTCTTCTTCGGCATCCGCGCGCGGCTGTCGGGCAAGCGCAGCGAGCTGCGCTCCGGGCACATCACGCTGCGCAAGGACATGTCCTACGGCTCGGCGATCGACGCGCTCACGACCGCGCCCGCGATCCCGAAGACCGTCAAGCTCACGATTCCCGAGGGGCGCTCGCGCCAGGAGATCGTCCCGCTCGTCAAGCAGCTCGACCTGAGCGGCAGCTACATGGCCGCGACCAACCGGCGCCCGCCGAAGGATCTGGGCGCCCCGCGGTCCGCGCGCACGCTCGAGGGCTACCTGTTCCCGGCGACCTACCAGCTGAAGCCCGGCGCGCCGGTCTCCGCGCTCGTCAAGCAGCAGCTCGCGGCCTACCGCGACGCGTTTGGCAAGGTCGACCTGCGCTACGCCAAGCGCAAGAACCTGACCCGCTACGACGTGCTCATCATCGCCTCGATGGTCGAGCGCGAGGCGCAGCTGGCGCGCGACCGCCCGCTGATCGCGGCGGTCATCTACAACCGGCTGCATCGCCACATGCCGCTCGGCATCGACGCGACGCTGCGCTACGCGCTGTACAACTGGACGCGGCCGCTG
>VAYD01000371.1 GCA_005883905.1 Actinomycetota bacterium | reverse complement strand
GCGGTGGACCTTGCCGACGCCAGTGCGCGGCAGGTCGTCCACATAGACGAGGCGCTCGGGAAGGCTCTGCTTGGGAAGGCCCTCGCCCTGCAGGTACGCGCACAGCTCCTCGAGGTCGGCCGGCTCGCCGGCCTCCGGCACCGCGACGATCACCGCGCGTTCGCCCAGGCGCATGTCCGGCTGCCCGACGACAGCGACGGTTGCGATCTGCGGGTGGCGCGACAGCATGCCCTCGATCTCGATCGGGTCGATCTGCAGCCCGCCGCGGCGGATGATGTCCTTCGTGCGCCCGGTCCAGCTCACATAGCCCTCGGAGCTCAGCACCATCAGGTCGCCGGTGCGGTAGTAGCCGTCCTCGGTCAATGCCTCGGTCGTGGCGTCGTCCTGGCCGTAGTAGCCCATGAACATGTTCGGCCCGCGGCACTGGTACTCGCCGACCGTGCCCGGCGGGCTCGGGTTGCCCTGCGGATCGACGATCCGCCAGTCCATCCCGTCGAACGGGATGCCGTCCTGCAGGGTCCGAACCTCGGCCGCGTGGTCCAGGCGCCCAAGCGCGTGCCCGACCGCCTCGGACAGGCCGTACACGCGCACGACGGGCATCAGCTCGTCGTCGCAGCGGACGAAGATCTCCTGGGGCCCGGCGCCGGTGGCGATGCAGCGGATGCTGCGCAGCTGCGGCGCGGCGCTCGGCTCGAGCGCCAGCAGGTCGTACACGTGGGTGCCCATGGCGATGAAGAAGGTCCCGCCGTAGCGCTCGATCGCATCGACGACGTCGCGGGGCTTCCAGCGCGCGATCGGGAGCACGGCGGCGCCGTGCAGCAGCGGCATGTACATCTCGAACACCGAGCCGCCCGCGTGCCCGTACGGCGCGATCGCGACGTGCACGTCGTCTTCGCTGTAGCCGACCGCGCGGCCGAAGTTGCGGGCCGCGTAGACGAGGGTCTCGGAGCAGTGCATGACGCTCTTGGGCATCCCCGTCGTGCCACCGGTTGCCAGCACGAGGCACGGCTGCCCGGGGTCCTGCTCGACACGGTCGATCGGTCGGCCGAGCTCGATCCTCTCCGCGAGCGTCGGCAGCGCGTCGACGGTCTCGCCGTGGATCCAGACCGGGCGGCCCTGCAGCCGCTCGCGCAGCTGCGCGAACGCCTCCGGCCAGCCCTCCTTCTCGAGCAGGCTGCGCTGGAGGATCAGCCCGCGCGCGTCGAGCTGCGCGAACAGGTTGATCGCCTCGGCAGGCGACATGTGGGGTGAGCGCGGCGCGAAGATCGCGGCGGCCACCGAGGCGGCGATCTCGAGCACCAGGCCCTCGCTGCAGTTCGACATCACCGCGACCAGGAACTCGCCCGGCTGGAGGCCGCCGTCCTGGAGCGCGCCGGCGACGCGCTGAGCCTGCTCCCAGAGCTCGCCGTAGGTCAGCGGGTGCGGGCCCACGACCGCGGGCCGGTCCGGATGCTCGGCCGCGCGCCGCTCGACGATCTGCGCCAGCGTGATCCCCTCCCAGTCCCCGCGCTGGCGGTAGGCCGCCTGCAGCTCCGGGGGGAGCAGGGGGTGCTGGTAGGCCGTCGTGGTCCCGCCCTTTCCTGACATCAATTCTCCTCGTCCTCTGCGAGGAACGACTTCCGTTCCTCGAATGCGCGGGAATCTACACACTCATGATCGGTTACACAAGCCTAAACTGAATTCGAATCATGTGATCTGACACCCATCCACGACGTCGCGCCGCCGTCCACCACGAATACGCCGCCGGTGATGAACCCGGCGTCATCCGACGCCAGGAAGCAGGCGAGCTTCGCGACCTCGCCGGCGCGCCCGAGGCGCCCGATCAGCTGCGGCGAGATCATCGCTTGCCGGAAGGCCTCCGGATCCTCGGCACGGTCGATGAACGCGCGCGACAGCGGCGTCTCGATGACCCCGGGGCAGAAGCAGTTGCAGCGCACCGCCGGCGCCAGGTCGACAGCCGTCACACGCGTGAGCTGGATCACGCCGCCCTTGGTCGTGCAGTACGCCGGGCCATGCGGGAACCCAGTCAGGCCGGACACGGACGCCGCGTTGACGATGTTCGGCCCGCGCTGCGAGCGCCGCAGGTGGGGGGCGGCGAACTTGGTCGTCAACCAGGGCGCACGGAGGTTCACCTCGTAGACGGCGTCCCACACGTCCTCCGGGAGCTCGTCGACCGTCGGGGTGTCGGTGAGCGCCGTCTCGATGATCCCGGCGTTGTTGACGAGCACGTCGAGCCCGTCGAACGCGGAGGCAGCCGTGGTGACCATCGCCTCGATCTGGTCGCGGTCGCGGAGGTCGCAGGTAATCGCGACAGACGACGCGCCCGCGTCGTCGACGAGCCGCGCCGTCTCGGCCGCGGTGTCGCCGTTGCGGTCCGCGACGGCGACGGCCGCCGCGCCCTGGCGCGCGATCTCGACCGCGATCGCGCGGCCGATGCCCTGCCCCGCGCCCGTGACGAGCGCAGCCTTGCCGTTCAACATGAGGTCTCCTCGATTGCGTGGTCAGAAGGTCACCGAGCCCCCGTTGGGGCTCAGCGTGGCACCGACGAAGTAGCTCGCGTCGTCGGAGGCGAGGAACGCCACCGTCGCCGCCATCTCCTCCGGGCGCCCCAGCCGGCGCGCCGGCGTGGCCTGCGCGATCGCCCGCCGCCCCTCGGCGAGCGGCCCCTGCAGCGTCTCGGTCCCGACGTGCCCGGGCGCGATCGCGTTGACGCGGACGCCCTGCTGGATGAGCTCCTTGCCAACCGCCTTCGTGAAGCCGATGATTCCGGCCTTCGCCGCCGAGTAGTGCGGGTGGCCGGTGCAGCCCTCGAGGCCGCAGATCGAGCCCATGTTCACGATC
>VAYD01000370.1 GCA_005883905.1 Actinomycetota bacterium | reverse complement strand
CGCCATCGCGCGGCGGCACTGCTCGCGGTCGGCGCCACCGTGCTCGTCGCGCGCCGGCGGCCGCTCGCCGCAGCGGCCGCGGTCGCCGCGTTCGCGGCGCTGAACGCCGACCTCTACGCGACGATCGCGCGCAGCCGCGGGCGGCGCGAGGCGGCGGCGGCCGTCCCGCTGCACCTGCTGCACCACGTCAGCGCGACCGCCGCGATCCCCGCCGGCGTCGCGCTGCACCTGCGCCGGCGCTACAGCGCGGCGACGTAGTCAGTCGCGACGCGCTCGACGGGTCCGTCGTCGACGACGATGCCGTCGCGCATCAGCACCGCGCGCTCGCAGACGCGCTCGAGCAGGCCGTGGTCGTGGCCGGCGGCGACGACGATCCCGCCCGCCTCCTTCAGCGCGTGCGCGCGCTCCTCGATCACGGCGCGGAACTCGTGGTCGAGCGCCTCGTGGACCTCGTCGAGCAGCAGCACGTCGGGGCGCATGCAGTCGGCGACCGCGAAGCCGATCCGGGCGCGCATGCCCTGCGACCACGCGGAGACCGGCCGGTCGAACGCGGCGCCCAAGCCGCTGACCTCGCGGATGCGCGGCATCGCCGCAGCCGCCTCGCGGCGGGTCATGCCGGCGAGCACAGCGAGCAGCTGCGCGTTCTCCTCGCCGGTCAGGCGGCTGAGCAGGCCGGCGTCGATCGCCAGCAGCGAGCCGACGCGCCCGCGGATCTCCAGCGTGCCGCGGTCGGCCGGCAGCACACCGGCGAGCACGCGCAGCAGCGTCGTCTTGCCCGAGCCCGACGGCCCGACGAGCGCGATCGCCTCGCCCGCCTTCACGTCGAGCGTGACGCTCTCCAGGCCCCACACGGTCTCGCCGCTGCGCACGAGCTTCGCGTGCGCGGGCGTGACGACGTTGCGCGCGCGGTCGAGCTGGAACCGGACGCCGACGCCTTCGCAGCCGATGTGGGCGCGCATCAGAGGACCTTGGCGAAGTGCGGCGCCTCGCGGCGCCACAGCGGGTAGATGGCGGCGATCATCAAGGCCCCGAAGGCGATCGGGACCGCGAGCTCCCACCACTGCGGCGCCTGGCCGTAGAGCAGTGCGTCGCGGAAGCCCTCGAACAGCCCGGTGAGCGGGTTGACGATCAGCAGGTCGTGCGTGTGGCCGTAGACGGACCGCAGCGCGATCAGGCCGGGCGCGAGGAAGTAGGTGGCGCGGGCGGCGCTCATGATGAACGGGATCAGCTCGGGCATCCAGAGGCCGATCAGCGCGGCCGGGAACGCGCAGGCCAGCGCGAAGAACAGGGTCGCGCCGACGACCGCGGGCAACATCAGGATCCAGGGCGTCGGGGCGACGCCGTAGGCGGCCATCAGCAGCGCCAGGAGCACGAAGCAGGCGGAGAACCCGACGGCTTCGCTGCACACGCTCGCCACCGGGATCAGCGACTTGTCGAATGCCATGTTCGTGATCACCGAACGCCGCAGGTCGACAGCTCGCAGCGCGTTGATGATGGTCATCATCACAAGCTGGAACGGGACGACCGCGCAGGCGATGCTGAGGCCGATCGCGTATCCCTGGCGGTCCAGGACGAACGCGACCAGCAGCAGGTAGACGCCGACCGCCGCGAACGGGTCCAGCAGCCACTTGATCGTGCTCAGGCGCCCGCGGCCGTAGCGGACCTTGAGGTCCGAGCGGGTCAGTGCCCCGATGACGTCGATTGCCCGGCGAGCGCCACCCCCGCGCGGTCTGAGCGTTGCTACGGCAGATGCCTCCACGAATGGCAGATCGTAAGCGCACGGATAAGCTCTGTGACCTTGCCGGGTGAGGATGTTCTTGTCATCGGGGCCGGCCCGGCTGGCCTGACCGCTGCGCTGCACCTCGTCCAGCGCGGTCGCCCTGTGACCGTGCTCGAGCGCGAGGAGCTCGTCGGCGGGCTTGCGCGCACGGAGGAGCGCGACGGGTTCCGGTTCGACCTCGGCGGTCATCGGTTCTTCACGAAGCACCCCGAGGTGCAGTCGCTTTGGGAGGACGTCCTGGGCGACGAGCTGCTGCTGCGCCCGCGACTGTCGCGGATCCGCTACGGCGGGCGGATGTTCGCCTACCCGCTCGACGCGATCGACGTCGTGCGCAACCTCGGGCCGTGGGAGCTGTCGCGCGCGCTCGGTTCCTACCTGCGCGCCCGCGCCTCGACCGGCGAGACGGACACGTTCGAGGAGTGGGTCACGCGGCGCTTCGGCCGGCGCCTGTACGAGATGTTCTTCTCGACGTACACGGAGAAGGTGTGGGGCGTGCCGGGCAGCGGGCTGCGCGCCGAGTGGGCGGCGCAGCGCATCCGCGGGCTGTCGTTCGGCAAGGCGGTGCGGGCGGCGTTCCGCGGCGTCGAGGACGACGAGGCGGGGTCGCTGCGATCGCTCGTCGGCGAGTTCCACTACCCGCGGCTCGGGCCGGGGCAGATGTGGGAGGCGATGCGCGAGCGCGTCGAGTCGCTCGGCGGCCGCGTCCTGACGGGGACGCCCGCGACTTCGCTTCGGGTCGAGGACGGCCGCGTGGTGGCGGTCGGGACGCCCTCCGGCGAGCTTGCGACTTCGGCCGTCATCTCGTCGCTGCCGCTCGCGACGATTGCCGGGATCGCCCAGCCGTCGGTGCCCGCCTCGGTGGCGGCGGCGGCGGGCGGCCTGCGGTACCGCGACTTCCTGACGGTCGCGCTCATCCTCGACGGTCACGATCCGTTCCCGGA
>VAYD01000369.1 GCA_005883905.1 Actinomycetota bacterium | reverse complement strand
AGCCGCCCTGCCCTTTTGTCGGTGTCCGCCTGCTGCTGACCTGCCGCGCCGACGCGCAGGCGGCGCCGCTGGCCGACCGCTGGTTGGCGAAGGTCGGGCTGCCCGGGCCGCGCGTGTGGCTCGTGCTGGCGCTGGCGGCGGTCGTCGGCTTCGCCGCAGCGCGGACGGGTGGGACGAGCGGGACGGCGCTCGGCGCGGCGCAGCTCCTGCCGACCGCGGTCTGCATCGCGGGCGTCGGCGCGTTCCTCGACGCGTGGGTGCTGCGACCGACCGACGCGGCCGCCGGGCCCGCCGCTGCGATCGCGGTGCTGGCGGCGCTCGATCGCTCGCCGCCCTCGCGCCTTTCCCCCGAGGTCGTCGTTGCGGGGCCGAAGAGCATGCGCGCCTTCGTGCGGGCGCAGCGCCGCGCCGGCACCGGCGCGACCGACGTCGCGGTGGTCGAGCTGCGCGAGGGCGCGCCGGGCTTTCTGCGCAGCGACGGGTCGTTGATCCCGCAGCGGTTCCCCGGGCGCTGGCCGGCGATCGCCCTCGAGGGCGACGTGGACGAGCTCGTCTCGCTGACGCTCGGGCTCGTGGCTGGTCTCGACCGCGAGCTCGGCGAACGTCAAGCCGGCGCCTGAACCGTCCGATGCTCCAGATGCATGCCTGTTCGAGGTCGCTGGATGCTGCTCATGGCCGCGCTCGTCGCGGGGTTCGCCCTCGGCGCCGGCCCCGCCGTGGGCGCCAAGCACTCCAAGTCGCGCCTCGTGGTCAGGAAGGCGCGTGCGCACGGGCACCTGCCGGCGCTCCCGGCCGGCCGGCCGCCGCTGGTCGGGACGCTCTCGGTGCCGTCAACGACGCCCACGACGACCACCGACCCCGCGCCCACGACGCCCGCGCCGACCTGCCCCACCGCGCTCGGCGTGACCGAGGACGAGTACCACACCAACCTCTCGCCAGCTCCGCAACGACGGCGAGGACGACCACGACCTCAAGATCGTCGACCTAGACCACGGCACCGTGGTCGCGACGTGGGCGATCGCGCACCCCGGTGACGCGGTGCAGAAGCACGTCACCCTGCCGTCCGGCACCTACCGCCTGTTCTGCACGCTCAGCGACGGCAACGGCGTGCACGACGATCTAGGGATGCACGCCGTCATCACCGTCGGGTAGCGTCGGCGCGTGTCCACATATCCCGTCACGTTCGAGGCCGACTACGTCGAGCCGCGCAGCCGGCTCACCACCTTCTTCCGGCTGCTGCTGGTCATCCCGCACCTGCTGATCGTCGCGTTCTGGGGGCTGGCCGTCTTCTTCGGCGTCATCGTCGCCTGCTGGCCGCTGGGCCTGTACATGTTCACGGCCAACTTCCTGAAGTACTTCACGCGCGTCAGCGGCTACTGCTGGCTGCTCACGGACCCGTACCCGCCGTTCCCCGGGGGCGTGAACGATGACCCCGACTACCCGGTCCGGCTCACCGTCGCCGCTCCGCAGGCCGAGTACAGCCGACTCAAGGTCCTGCTGCGGATCTTCTACATCATCCCCGCGTATGTGATCGTCTACGTGCTCGGCATCGTGCTCGAGCTCGTGGGGTTCGTGGCGTGGCTGGTGATCGTCGTCACCGGCAAGCAGCCGAAAGGCCTGCAAGACACGATCCGCCTGTGCGTGAGCTACACGGCGCGCGCGTACGCACTGATGCTGCTGCTGACGGAGACGTACCCGCCGTTCACCGACGATGGGCCGCAGCAGCTCGCCGAGCCCGTTCCCGCGACGCCCCTCCCGCAGCAGCCAGCACCGGCGAGCCCGGAGGCGCCGGCCTCGGTGGCACCCGCGTTCGAGCCGCCGAGCGCACCGGAGCCGACGCCGGTCGAGCCGACTGCGCCGGAGCCGCCGCAGGCAGCGCCCGAGCCGACCGCGAGCCGCCGCCAGCGCCCGAGCGCGGCGCCGACGAGGACGAGCCGGCGCCCGGTCCGTTCGGGCCGTCGTCAGCCGCCTGAGCCTCGGCGCACCCCGCGAAGGTCGGGACCCGGCGCATCGCTTGGCTTACGTTTGTTCCGGTAGGTGGAACAAACGTAAGCCACGTGCCACGAGGCTGGGCACCCCGCCTCCCTCGCTGACCGAACCCGAACCGGCCCTACGGCCGGACCGTGACCACCTGGTTCATCGTCAGCGGGTGCAGGTAGCAGAAGAGCTTGTACGTGCCCGGGACGGTGAACTGGTGCGTGTAGGTGGCGCCCTGGTGGAAGTTGGGCGAGTAGACGCCGCGGGGGCCGCTCGCCAGGCTGACGTTGTGAGCCAGGGCGTCGTCGAAGCGCCAGGTGACGGACGCGTCGAGCGGGATCGAGAGGTTCGCCGGGCCGAAGCCGCCGAGCGCTGACGACACGGTCGTGTCCGGCGCGTCGGTGACGACGTCGTCGCCCGGCGGATGGTCGACCGACACCACGCGGCCGCGCGCGTTCAGCCGCGAGATCGGGATCGTCACGCGCGGCGGGAGGCTGCGGCCGTGCTGACGCGTCCAGACCGTGCGGATGTCGGACGGCAGCGGCGCGCAATCGGCGGGCACGCTGTCGTCGCGCGCGACGTACAGGTGCGTGATCGCCATGACGCGGCCGTGGGGCTCGGTCTGGTCGTAGTCGCCGGTGACGTTGAGCATCTCCCCCTTGCGCACGGGGATGCCGGTCTTCGAGAGTTGCCATCCGGTCGCGACCGGCCCCGGCTCGTGCAACACCGGGAACACGTGGTAGACGAGGTCCGACGGCTCGCCGTAGCGCGGCGCGGTGTCGACGAGCGTCCGGTCGCCGCAGCGCGGCTGCGTCACGCGCAGGTCGTATGCGCCGCCGTGCAGGTGCCCGCCCGCCGCGACGATGCGGCCGTTGACCGGCATCCGCCACGCGGTGGTCTGCAGGTTGTGCTGCGAAGGATCGCCGTCGCCGTTGACGTCGTATGCCGGCTCGACCTTGCACCCGTCGGCTCGCAGCCACATCGGCAGCACGTCGGTCATCCGGCGGCCGGTGACGACGGTCACGTGGTACTGCAGGTACACGGTCTTCGCCTCGATCTGGTGGCTCATGAACATCGCCACCAGCCGCCAGCTGTCCCCGCGATGCGTGCGGTAGCCGTAGCCCGCCGGCAGCACGAGGCGCTCGTTCTCCTCCCCCGTGCCGAAGAACGGCGTCCCCTTGCGCCCGGCGCACGCGTTGTAGCGCCGCGCGTTGTCGATGAACACGACGTGGTGCAGCATCACCTTGTTGATCAGCACCCGCCGGCCGCGCGCGTCGACGAGCCGCGCGTCCATCTTCGTGATGTAGCCGTTGAGCCCGGTGTTGTGCACCGCCGCGGTCGGCCAGACCGTCTGGAAGCCGTTGACGTTGTACGGGCCGCTGCGCAGCGTGAGGTGGCGAGTCGCCGCCTGAGCGGGCGCGGCAACCAGGACAAGCGAGGCGATGGCGAGCAGGACCGGGCGCGCGCGCATCAGACCGGCGTGACGGGGTTTCGTTTCGCGGGCCAGTCGCGCGCCTTGCCCTCCGCCAGCGCGAAGCGGCGCGCGATCTCGGCGCGCAGGTCCTCGGGCTGCACGACTGCGTCGACGACCAGCTCGGAGGCCAGGTGCAGGATGTCGATGTCCTCGGCGTACTCGCGCCGCAGCTCCTCGGTCTTCGCGGCCCGGGCCTCAGGGTCCTCGATCGCCTGCAGCTGGTTGTAGAACACGGCGTTCACGGCGGCCTGCGGACCCATGACGGCGATCGAGGCGGTCGGCAGCGCGATGCACGCATCGGGCTCGAACGCGGGTCCGGCCATGGCGTACAACCCGGCGCCATAGGCCTTGCGCACGATGACCGACAGCTTCGGGACGGTCGCCTCGCTCACGGCACTGATCATCTTCGCTCCATGCCGAATGATCCCCTGCTTCTCGACGGCTGTGCCGATCATGAACCCTGGGACGTCGGCAAGGAAGAGCAGCGGGATGTTGAACGCATTGCACGTCCAGATGAAGCGCGCGGCCTTGTCGGCCGAGTCGACGAACAGCACGCCGCCCCTCTGCTTGGGCTGGTTCGCGACCACCCCCACGGCGCGGCCGTCCACGCGCGCGTACCCGACAACGAGCTCCTTGGCCCAGCGCGGGTGGACCTCGAGGAACGAGTCAGCGTCCACCAGCGAATCGATCAGCGCCTTGATGTCGAACGGCTTGTTCTCGTCGGCCGGGATCAGCTCGCGGATCGGCGTCTCGCCGGCGGGCTCTGCGGGCGGCGCGGTGGGCGGCTCCTGCTGCCAGTTCGTCGGGAAGTACGACAGGTAGCGCTTGGCGAGGTCGATGCCCTCCTCGTCGGTCTTGACGAGCATGTGCCCGCAGCCCGAGGTGCCGGTGTGCATGCGGGCGCCGCCCATCTCCTCGAGCGTCACCTTCTCGCCGATCACCATCTCGGCCATCCGCGGCGAGCCGAGGTACATCGACGCGTTGCCGTCGCGCA
>VAYD01000368.1 GCA_005883905.1 Actinomycetota bacterium | reverse complement strand
ATCGGCCACGACCCACGCGTCTTCCAGCAGTCCGCGCGCGATCGTGAGCGAGGGCTCAGGCCCGTCGATGAGGGCCGTGAGGGGGCGGGCGCCCGGGCACGGCCCGGCCTGGGCCCCCTCAAGCGGAACAGTTCCGGTTCTCGGAGCCCGGACGATCGCGCGGCCGCCGTCGGCGCCGGCGCGGTCCAGGAGGGTGGCGCCCTCGGCGCGGTCGGCGACGACCGCGGCGCCGAGGCGGCCGCCGAGCGCGGCGGCGAGCGCGAGCTCGAGGCCGGGTTCGACGGTCAGCTCGTCGGCGAGCGAGCGGGCGCCGTCCAGGGACGTGTGCGAGCGCAGGAACTGGTTGGCGGCGGCGAGCTGCGCGCCGACGTTCGCGGCGTCGCGGCGCGCTGCCTCCGCGGACGTCTCGGCCGCGCGACGCGCGCGGCGGGCGACCTCGGCGGCCTCGTCGGCGGCGGTCAGCGCCGTGCGGCGCTCGGCGACGACGGCGGCGAGCCGCTGCTCCTCTCGCTCGCCGCCCGCGCGCTGCTGGTCCAGCGCCGCCAGTTCGCGCTCGAGCTCGGCCTGGTGGTCGGCCTCGAGCTGCGTGAGCTCGGCCTCGAGCGCCTCGATGCGCTCCAGCCCGGCCTCGTCGGGCTGGTCCTCGGCGACCTGCGCCCGCAGCACCTCGAGCTCGCGCCCGCGGCGCTCCGCGCGCTCGGCCAGCGCCTGGGCTGTCTCGCGCGTGCGCTCCAGCCGCAGCTCGATGCGCTCGCCCGACGAGCGCGCGCGCTGCGCGCGCTGGTACAGCGCCTCGCGCACCTCGCTGCGCCTGGCGAGCGCGTCCTCGGCGGCCTGGCGCCGCGCGGCGACCGCGGTCAGCTCTGCCTGGGCCTCCTCGCGCGCCGAGCGCGCGACCGTGGCCTGCTCCTCGGCCGCCCGCAGCTCCTCGCGGCGCACGCGCACGGTGTCGCGCGCGAGCTCCCACCTCGCCTCGAGCGTCTGGCGCTCGAGGCGCTCGTGGAGCTCCGCCGCCTCGGCCTGGCGCTTGAGCGGCCGCAGCCGCGAACGTGCCTCGCGCTCGACGTCGAGCGCGCGGTCGAGGTTGTCCTGCGTGCGCTCGAGCTTGAGCTGCGCGCGCCGGCGGCGCTTGCGGTGCTTGCCGAGGCCCGCGGCCTCCTCGATCAGCAGGCGGCGGTCGCGCGGCTTGGACGTGACGATGTGCTCGACCCGGCCCTGCGAGACGACCGAATGCATCTCCTTGCCCAGACCGGTGTCGCTGAGCACCTCGAGCACGTCGACCAGGCGGCAGCGCGCGCCGTTGAGCCGATACTCGCCCTCGCCGCTGCGATCCAGCTTGCGCAGGATCGAGATCTCGCCCATCGGCAGGTCGATGTCGCCGCCGGCGTTGTCGAGGACGATCTCGACCTCCGCCGCACCGCGGGCCTGGACGCCCCGGCCGCCGCCGAAGATCACGTCCTGCATCGACTGGCCGCGGACCGCCAGCGGGGACTGCTCGCCCAACGCCCACAGCACGGCGTCGGTGATGTTCGACTTGCCCGAGCCGTTGGGGCCGACGATCACGGACACGCCGGGCGTGAACTCCAGCCGCGTGCGGTCCGGGAACGACTTGAAGCCCTTGAGGCTGATCGACTTGAGGTGCATCAGGACTCCTCCTCCTCGTCGTCCTCTTCGTCCATCAGGTTCTCCAGCGCACCCCGTGCGGCCTCCTGCTCGGCGGCCTTCTTCGAGCGCCCGCTGCCGCGCCCGACCTCCTGCTCCTCGACCGAGGCGAGCACCTCGAAGGTGCGGTCGTGCGGTGGCCCGTGCTCCGCCGTGACGTCGTAGGCCACCACGGCGCCGCGCTGCGCGAGCCGCTCCTGCAGCGTCGACTTGAAGTCCACCGGGTTCCTCAATGCCTCCTCGATCTCGTGCTGGAAGGCCTCCACGACGGCCGCGGCGGTCGTCTCGTAGCCGTTGTGCAGGTAGCAGGCGCCGATCACGGCCTCGGTGACCGACGCAAGCACGCGCTCGGTCTCGACCAGCGCCGAGGCCGACTGGCCGACGCCGTCGGGCGCGTTCGCCCGCAGGCGCTCGGGCACGCCGAGACGCTCCGCGACCGCCCGGCACGACGTGCCCGACACGGTCTGCGCCCGGATCTTCGTCAGGCGCCCCGCGCCGTAGCGCTCGGCCTCCAGGCGCGGGTACAGGTGCGAGGTGACGGCCAGCGACAGCACCGAATCACCGAGGAACGCCAGCCGCGAGTACGAGTCGCTGCGCCGCTCGGTCCACGACGCGTGCGTGAAGACCTGCCGAGCCAGGTCCTCCGGGAGTGCGTCCATGAGGTCTTTGAGGAGCTGCAGGGCTCAGGCTACGTTGGGTGCGTGGGCGAGGACGAAGTCGACGGCCTGGCCCACGCTGAGGATCTGCGCCGCCTGCTCGTCGGACATTCTCACGCCGTAGGAGTCCTCGAGCTCCTGGACGAGCGTGTAGAGATCCAGCGAATCGGCCTCGAGGTCCTGCTTGAAGCGGGTCCCCTCGTGGATGACCGACGGATCGATCTCGAGCTCGTCGGCCAGGTGATTGCGAATCAGGGACAGGACTTCCTCGCGGGTCATGGCTGGCTCGGAACCGTAGAGAGGTCCTCGGACGAAGCGGCCGGCCGCGCGCGCAGCGCCCCGGCGGCCTCGAGCGCCGCGTGTGTC
>VAYD01000367.1:2514-4837 GCA_005883905.1 Actinomycetota bacterium | reverse complement strand
CTGACGCGGCTCGGCCACCTCGACGGCCACGCCGACGGGCTCGGCGACGTGGAGGCGCTCGCCGCCGGCTGGCCGGCCGAGCGTGCCGCGCCGATCGCGGGCGTCGACGCGGAGACGATCACGCGGCTGGCGCGCGAGTTCGCCGCCGCCGATCGCGCGGTCGCGTACGGGCGCGTGGGCGTGTGCCAGCAGCGCACGGGCTCGCTGACGCACTGGCTCATCAACGTGCTCAACGCGGTCACCGGCAACCTCGACACGCCCGGCGGCGCGATGTTCCCCAACCCGGCGTTCGACATCGCCGGGCTGCTGCGCCGCGTCCGGGTGCTCGGCTTCGGCGACCACGGGCGTTGCCAGCAGCGCGTCAGCGGGCTGCCGGAGATGAACGGCGCGCTGCCGGCCGCCGGACTTGCGGACGAGATCCTGACGCCCGGGCCGGGGCAGGTTCGCGGCATGCTCGTCTTCGCCGGCAACCCCGTGCTCTCGACGCCGGGCGGCGCGCGGCTCGACGAGGCGCTCGGGAAGCTCGAGTGGTGCGTCGCGATCGACATGTACGTGACCGAGACGACGCGGCACGCGGACGTGATCCTGCCGCCGGTCTCGACGATCGAGCGCTCCGACATCGACGTCGTCTTCCCGTTGGTGTCCGTGCGCAATCAGATCCGCCACAGTCCGGCCGCGATCCGCAAGCCGAAGGACGCGCGCGACGACTGGGAGATCCTGACCGCGCTCGCAAGCCGGCTCGGACGCGGGGTGGCGCGACGCGCCGAGGCCGCGGTCGCCCGGCTGCCGCCGTTCTTCACGAGTCCCGAGCGGCTGATCGGCCTGTGGCTCGCGGTCGGCCCGTACGGCGTCCTGCGCCGCGGGCCGCTCAAGGGCCTGACCGTGGCGAAGATCAAGCGCGCTCCGCATGGGATCGACCTCGGGCCGCTCGCGCCGCGGCTGCCCGGCGCGCTCGACACGCCGGGCAAGCGCGTGCGACTGGCGCCACCGCGGCTGGTCGAAGAGGCGGCGCGGCTTGCGGATCACGCGCGTGAGGCGGAGGTAGCGTTGTCCGATGGCTATGACTTGACGCTGATCGGCCGCCGGCAACTGCGCAGCAACAACTCGTGGATGCACAACAGCGCGCGGCTGATGAAGGGCGCCGACCGCTGCACGGCGCTGCTGCATCCCGACGACGCGAGCGAGCGCGGACTGGGCGACGGCGATCGCGTCCGCGTCGTGTCGCGCGTGGGCGCGATCGAGGTCCCGCTGGAGGTCAGCGACGAGATCCGGCCGGGCGTGGTGTCCGTCCCGCACGGCTTCGGTCACAACCGCGCGGGCGTCGGCTGGCGGCTGGCGGCCGCGAAGGCCGGCGCGAGCGTCAACGACATCACGGACCCTTCCGTGGTCGACGCGATCACCGGCAACGCTGCGTTCAACTCGGTGCCGGTCCGCGTCGAGGCCGCTTAGCGCCGGCGTTCACGGTTTCTTCAAACGGACGGTCTACCGTGACCGGCGTGAGCTCGTTGCGAACAATGTCAACCCGCCGGCTCCTGGTGCTGATCGCAGCGGTGCTCGGCGCCATCGCAGGTGGAACCGCGATCGCCACGGCCGGTGGGGACCACCCCGTCCCACCGCCCAAGCCCCTCGCGCAGGCGATCCACGACGCGGCGGCCGCCCGGGCGGTCGATGGCATCACCGCAAGGATCAAGTTCACGAACCACCTGATCGACAGCTCGAGCCTGCAGGGCTCGGATCCGATCCTGGGTGGCGCAACAGGACGGCTCTGGATCGGCGCCGGTCATCGGCTGCGCCTCGAGCTGCAGTCCGACAGCGGCGACGCGCAGATCGTGTCGGACGGGAACACCGTCACGATCTATGACGCGACGATGGACACCGTCTACCGCGTTGACCTCCCGCAGGACAGGACAGCCGCCACGGACCACGCCGACAAGCCGCCGACGCTCGCGTCGATCCAGGCCGATCTGAGCAAGCTGGCCGAGCACTGGAATCTGTCCGGGGCCGAGCCGACGTCGCAGGCCGGCCGGCGCGCGTACCGAGTGCAGATCTCGCCCAAGCACGACGGCGGCCTGCTGGGTGCCGCTCAGCTTGTCGCGGACGCCAACACCGGCGTACCGCTGCGCGCCGCCGTGTACGCCACCGGCAACAGCTCACCGGTGCTCGAGCTCAAGGTCACCGACATCTCCTACGGCCAGGTCGACTCCTCCGTGTTCGACGTCACGCCCCGCGCCGGCGCCAAGGTCACCGACCTCACGCCCAAGGCGAAGTCCGTGGAGGAGAAGGGCCGTCCCGCCCACAAGGCCGCGCCGATCACCGGCGAGGC
>VAYD01000367.1:0-2455 GCA_005883905.1 Actinomycetota bacterium | reverse complement strand
CGCGACGTGCGCCTCATCCAGGCGAGCGATCACCCGGCCGCGCTGGTCACCTACGGGGCCGGGCTCGGCGGGATCGCGGTGCTCCAGCAGGCAGCCGACGCGAACGGCTCCGCAGCGCCAGGGAAGCCGAAGGAGGGCGAGTCTCGACGGCGCCACCGGCACGGAGCTCGGCACCGCGCTCGGCACGATCGTCAGCCTCGAGCGCGGCGGCGTCGCCTACACCGTCGTCGGCTCGGTGCCGCCGGCCGCCGCCGAGGCTGCCGCGCGAGGCCTCTAGGCAAAGTGCCGGCCGAAGCCCCGCCGATCGAGGTCCGAGGCCTCGTCAAGCGGTACGGCAGCATCGTCGCCGTCGACGACGTCAGCCTCTCGGTCGAGCGCGGCGACGTGTTTGGCTACCTCGGCCCGAACGGCGCCGGCAAGACGACCTCGCTGCGGATGATGCTGGGGCTGATCCGCCCGACCGCGGGCACGGTGCGCCTCTTCGGGCGCGACCCGCAGCTCGGCGTCGCGGCGCTCGAGGGCGTCGCCGGGTTCGTCGAGGCGCCGCGCTTCTACCCCTACCTGTCGGGCCGCAAGAACCTCGAGATGCTTGCGGCCTTCGACGGCGGCGGCGCTCGCGCGCGCATCGACCAGGTGCTCGACACGGTCGAGTTGATCGGCCGCGAGCACGACAAGGTCGGCGGCTACTCGCACGGGATGCGCCAACGCCTCGGGATCGCCAGCGCCCTGCTGCGGGACCCCCGGCTGCTGCTGCTCGACGAGCCGGCGACGGGCCTCGATCCCGGCGGCATGCGCGACATGCGCGTGCTCGTCCGGCGCTTGGCCGACGAGGGCATGACCGTCCTCCTGTCCAGTCACCTGATGAACGAGGTCGAGGAGCTGTGCAATCGCGTCGCGATCGTGCGCGCGGGCGCCATCGTCTACGAAGGCGAGATCGCCGAGCTCAAGCGCACCGCGGGCAGCACGTACCGGCTGCGCACCACCGACAACGGCCGTGCGCTCGAGATCTGCGAGGACTGGCCGGGAGTGCAGGACGCGCGCGGCGACGGCGACGCGATCCGGTTCTCCGCGTCCGAGCAGACCGTTGCGGAGCTGTCGCGTGCGCTCGTCGAGGCCGACGCGCTGATCCTCGCGCTGAGCCCCGAGACGGCGACGCTGGAGGACCTGTTCTTCTCCCTCACCGAGGACCCGCAGCCGGTGGCGGTGGCGGCATGAGCCCCTCTGCGGCGACCGTCTACCGCTGGGAGCTGCGCAAGCTGCGGTCCCAGAAGCGCACCTACCTCGGCCTCGGCGCGGCTGTCGCCGTGCCGATCATCTTCGTCGTCGCCACGAGCCTGCGCGGCGGTGGCCCCAACGATGTGGCGTTCGGGCGCTACATCCACCAGAGCGGGCTCGCGATCCCGCTCGTGATGCTGCTGTTCGGCGCGATCTGGATGTACCCGCTGATCACCGCGCTCGTCGCGGGCGACATCATCGCCTCCGAGGACCACAACGGCACGCTGAAGACGATCTTCACCCGGTCGCTCGATCGCGGGCAGATCTTCGTGGGGAAGATGTTCGCGGCGGGCAGCTACGCGATCGCTGCGATCCTGTTGAGCGGCACGGTCGCGATCGTCGCCGGATCGATCGCGTCGGGGTTCAACCCGCTCCCGACGCTGTCAGGGAGCACCGTTTCGGCGCCCAAGGCCCTGGAGCTCGTGTTCGCCAGCCTGCTCGTGTACCTGATGCCGATTCTCGCCGTGGTCTGCATCGGGTTGCTGCTGTCCGCGCTGACGCGGAACAGTGCCGCAGCGATCGTCGGCACCCTGATGGTGTCGCTGCTGATCCAGCTGATCGGGATCCTCCCGGGCCTCGGTGGGCTGCAGCCGTACCTGCTGAGCACGCAGTTCAACGCATGGCAGGGCCTGTTGCGCACACCGGCTGATTGGGACCCGGTCCTCCGCTCGGCGTGGGTCTGCGCGCTCTACGGGCTCCCGGCGCTGGTCGCGGCCTATCTGGTCTTCCTTCGGCGCGACGTCGCCGGCGGCTGATGGCAGCCGAGACGGGCGCCGAGCGGGTCTTGGTCGTCGACGACGACCACTCGCTGCGCCGAATGCTCCAGCGCAGCCTGCTCGCCGAGGGCTTTGCCGTGGAGGCCGTCGCGGACGGCGGCGCAGCCCTGGCCGCAGTCGAGCGCGCCGCGCCCGACCTCGTGGTGCTCGATGTCGCCCTGCCCGGCATGGACGGGCTCGCGGTCTGCCGGCGGCTGCGCGACAAGGGATTCGGGCTGCCGATCCTGATGCTGACGGCGCGCGACGCTGTCGCCGACCGGGTCGCAGGGCTGGACGTCGGCGCCGACGACTACCTCGTCAAGCCGTTCGCGACCGAGGAGCTCGTCGCACGGTTGCATGCGTTGATGCGCCGCGGTGCCGGCGTGGGACAGCGGCTCGCGTTCAGCGACATGACCCTCGACCCA
>VAYD01000366.1 GCA_005883905.1 Actinomycetota bacterium | reverse complement strand
CCAAGCCGGGCGCGGTCCTCGCCGCGGTCGGCTGGCGCGCGGGCACCAAGCCCAACGCCGACGGCGCGCCGCAGTCGCCGGGCAACGGGATGTACCGCTCCGACACGGGCGACCCCGGCACGTTCCAGAACCTCGACTTCGCCGGCAACGCCACGCCGATCCCGCCCGACGTGCTGACGCAGTCGCGCATCGGTCGCATCGCGCTCGGCATCGCGGACGGCGCCGGCCAGGACCACCGCGTCGTCTACGCGCTCGTCCAGGACGCCGTGAAGTTCAACGGCGGGATCGTCGGCCTCGACGCCAACGAGAACGACACGACGAGCGCCGCCCAGAGCGACTACCTCAACGGCCTCTGGGCGTCGACCGACTTCGGCCACACGTGGAAGATGATCGAGGGTCGGCGCTGGCCCCGCCGACCTGCAAGACGCCGGCGGTGATCTCCTACTGCCCGGGCATCCAGGCCTGGTACAACCTCTGGGTCCAGCCCGACCCGACGCAGTCGACGTCCGACGGCGTCCCGACGCGACTCGCCTTCGGCCTCGAGGAGCTGTGGCAGGCGCAGGACTCCGGCGGCCTTGCCGCCGCGCCTGTCAAGGCGGACGTGGTCGGCCGCTACTTCGCGGGCGACGCGTGCACGCTGCTCAACGCGACCAACGGCCTGCCGATCTGCCCCTTCGCAGAGGGCGGGACCGTCCCGAAGACGACCGTGCATCCCGACCAGCACGGCTACCTGTGGCTGCCGGACGCATCGGGCGGCGGCGTGACGCTGTTCGCCGGCAGCGACGGCGGCGTCTACAAGCAGCACCTCGGCCCGGGCGACTCGCTGTCCAACGACAACTGGGGCCGCGGCGCCAACGCCGGCATGAACACGCTGCAGCCCTACGACGCGGCGATGGCCAAGGACGGCACGCTCTACATGGGCCTGCAGGACAACGGCGAGGGCAAGATCGACCCCGACGGCAAGGCCTACACCGTGTTCGGCGGCGACGGCTTCTTCACCGCGGTCGATCCCGACAACGCCGACCACGCGTTCGAGGAGTACGTCGGCGGCGACATCTCGGCCACGAAGGACGGCGGCAAGACGTGGACCGACATCCAGCCTTCCAACATCGACGGGGCCGCGTTCTCGACGCCGTTCGAGATGGACGCCAACGACGCGAACCACCTGATCATCGGCGGGCGCGACGTCGAGGAGACGACGAAGGGCGTCGACACGACCTCGGACACGTGGACGAAGGTCTACGACCTCGGCACGCAGAAGCACCCGGGCGACGCGAACGCCTCGGCGGCCGCCGACGACCCGGCCAACCAGCTTTCGGCGGTCGACGTGAACTCGATCAAGGTCCCGGGCAACGCGCCAACCGGGCCCAAGACGCAGGACTTCTCGAAGACCGGCGGCGAGAACACGCTGCCCGGCGGCCAGGAGCTCGTCCCCGGGACGTTCCCGCCCGGCACCTATGAGGACACGAAGTTCACCATCGGCCCGAACGACGGCGACGCCTCAGTGCTGATCAGCGTCAAGGGCGAGACCGACAGCGACGACTGGGACGTCTACGTCTACCACGACGACGGCAGCGGCAATCTGACCGAGGTCGGCCGCTCGGCGTCGGAATCATCGAGCGAGTCGGTGAACATCCCGAACCCGGCGCCCGGCAAGTACGTCGTGCGCGTCGTGAACTTCGACGCCGCCGGCACGTACACGCTGACCGGCACGTTCACGCAGCGCACCGACTCCAGCGGCTCGGTGAGCACCGCGTACGTGGGGTTCTGCGGCTACTGCGACACCATCACGGAGGGCACGCCGTTCGGCCGCGGCGTGGCGACGAACGCCGGTGGCACGTGGCACGTCGCCAAGGCACAGGGCCTGCCCGAGCGCCTGATCACGTCGATCCGCATGGATCCGGCGAACCCGAGGACGGTCTACGTGACGCTCGCCGGCTACGGCCGCGACTGGGCGTTCCCGGGCGCCGTCGGCGAGGACACGAGCAAGGTCGGCACCGGTCACGTCTTCAAGTCGACCGACGCCGGCGAGACGTTCACCGACATCTCCGGCAACCTGCCCGACGCCCCGGCGGCCTGGAGCGTCCTGCACAACGGCCACGTCGTCGTCGGCACCGATACCGGCGTCTACGAGAGCTGCGACAACGCCGGCGGCGACTACGCGGTGCTCGGCGACGGCCTGCCCGCCGCGCCGATCAGCACGCTGCGCTTCAAGCCCGGCGACCGGGACCTGCTGGTGGCCGCGACGTACGGGCGCGGGATCTACACGTACCGCTTCGGCGACGACTCCAGCCGCTGCCCGGCGAAGGTCGGCGCCGCGATTGCCGGCAAGCCGTGCGCCAAGACGGCGGGCTTCCGTCGCGCGCAGGTGACGCCGCGCGGGCACGGCCTGCGCTTCACGGTCAGCCGGCTGGTGAAGCGGCCGCTCACCGTGGACGTGCTGCGGTCTTCGCGCGGGCGCCGCGTGCTGGCCGACAAGCGCGTCGCGCGGTTCACCGACCGGCGCGGCAGCTTCACGTGGAAGGGGCGCGGCGCGGGCGCCGGCTACTACACGGTGCGGCTCGCCCTCGCGGGCGATACGCGCCGGTTCGCGCTCGTCCGCAGGAGCGGGCGCTTCCACCGGCGGCCGGCGATCGCGACCGCGCAGGGCTGCACGCTGATCCGCACGGCGAAGCTCTCCGGGCCGACTTGGGGCGGCACCAACCACAAGCGGCTCGGGGTGAGCGTCAGCCTCGTCCGCAAGGGCACGGTGGCGGTCACGGTCCGTCGCGGTGCGAAGGTCGTGCGGCGCACGACCGCCCAGCGCTTCAACCTGAGGCCGGGCAAGCTGCGGCGCGGCGACTACCGCGTCACGATCGTTGCGCGCGCAGCGTCACTCAGCCAGCGCGTGACCCTGACGTCGCGGAAGCTCTAACCGGGGTCAGGTCTTTCTTTGCCGCATCCGCGCGTCCCGGATCCACCGGGACGCGGTCGAGTAGTGGCAGCCCAGATGCTCGGAGATCTCCCGTTGGGTGTAGCCAAATTCGACATAGGCGGCAAGCAGCGCTTCGTCGCGATCACCTGCGAACAATTCACCGAGCGGCGGGCGATCCGCCAAGCGCTGCGCCAACGGCATTTCTGGCGACTGGGCGGCCTTCACCAAAGCCGCGGTGGCAAAGTGGCGATCTCCGACGATGATCCCGCCGAGCGCCTCGGGCGCGACGAGCCCGGCTCGATCGGCGATGTGCGCGAGATAGATCGACCGCGCACGTTCAGGCTCG
>VAYD01000365.1 GCA_005883905.1 Actinomycetota bacterium | reverse complement strand
GCCAGAAGCTGATCGGGTCACCCTGGTGCAGCGTCGCCTCGTGATTGACGTCGTTGTGACCGGAGATCGCCTGGCCGGCGAGCGACGCGAGAAAGATCAGGCCGAACCCGATGCTGAGGCCGTTCTCCTTCAGCCGGCGCGGCATCAATGCCCTCCGAACCCAAGCGCGATCGCGTACGCCAGTCCGGCCAAGATCATCAGCAGGTAGATCGCGAACATCACCGCGACGCTGCGCATCAGCTCGTCTCCTCGCATTGGAGTGGACCGCCGCCGGCCACCACGCGGCAGCCGACGGCGTCGATTCGCCAGCCGTTCGCCGTCCAGCCGAGGAACACCGTGTCGCCGCCGGCGAGCTTCACCTGCGCGGACGTCGCATAGACGCCGGCGGACTGCGCCTTGGACCCGCGCAGCTCGAGCTTCAGCACGGCGGCCGCGCAATCGGGCTGCTGCTGGTCCTTGACGAGCTGCGCCGCGGTGTCGCTGTCCAGGAGCGCGCACGCGGCCCGGCCGTCGTGCTGTTGCACGGCCGAGTAGAACCCTTCCGTGGTGGCGCGGACCGCACGCTGGTCGGCGCCGGTGCCGCAGCCGCTGAGCACCAGCCCCGCCACGCACAAGGCGAGGCCGGCGACTCGGGTGCACATCGATCAGTGGGCCGCCTTCGCGCGCCGCCGACGCGTCGTCGCGGCAGCCTTGCGGGCCGCGCCGGTCAGGTCGGATGCCGCACGTTGAACGATGTTCTTCTTGCGCCGCCGCCCCTGGATCTCCGAGACGGCCGTCGCCACTTGGCGGCGCAGGCCGGAGCTGTGCTTCCTGGCCACGGTTCCTCCTTTTCCGTTCGGCAGGCTGTGTGTGTGCCATGTACCCGGTCGCCGGGTAGGGCAGTCTGCGGCCCGATGCTCGAACGCACGATCCTTCTCGCCCCTGACGCCGTCGCACGCCGTGCCGCGGCGTACGCGCCCGACCGCGAGCAGGCGTGGATGCTGCGCCAGTCGCGCGCGGTGCGCGTGAGCTACTACCGCGAGGCGTTCGAGCGCGGCGAGCTGGCCGAGCGCGCCTGGATGCTGCGCCAGCCCGACCACGTCCGCGCGTCGTACGTCAGCGAGGTCCTGGAAGCTGCTGGGTGAGCGCGAGCGCCTCGGCGAACAGATCGCCCTGGTCCTCCACGCGCGCGAGCACCTGCGCGGTGTCGAAGACGAGCAGCGACGGATCGCCCGCCTCGTTGCAGGCGCGGACCTCGTCCCACGTGATCGGCGTGGAGACCGTCGGGCGGTCCTTCGCCCGCGGTGAGTAGACGTTGACGGTCGTCTTGTGGCGGTCGTTCTGCGACCAGTCCACGAACACGCGCTCCTTGCGCAGCGTCTTGGTCATGCGCGACACCACCAGGTCGGGGCGGCCCTGCTCGAGCGTTTCCGCCACCGCCTTGGCGAACGGCTTGGTTTGGTCATAGGTGACCGTGGGGTCGTTGAGCGGCGCGTAGACCTGCATGCCCTTCGAGCCCGAGGTCTTGGCGAGCGTCTTGAGCCCGAGGCCCGAGAACATCCCCTTGAGTAGCAGCGCGACCTCGCAGCACTCGACGATCGACGTGCCCGGCCCGGGGTCGAGATCGAAGACGACCATCGCCGGGCAGTCGTAGTCATGGACGTGCGCGAGCGACGTGTGCAGCTCGAGGTCCGCGAGGTTGCCGAGCCACACGAGCGTCGCGAGGTCCTGGACGAGCACGTACTGGATGTCGTGCAGCGTCGGCGTGACCTGCACCCAGTCGGGGCGGTGCGACGGCGCGTTCTTCTCGTAGAAGAACTGGTCCTCGACGCCGTTGGGGTAGCGCTTGAGCGTCAGCGGGCGGTCGTGGAGGTGCGGCAGCAGCACCCGGGCGATCCCCGCGTAGTACTCGACGAGGTCGCGCTTGGCGAACCCGGTCTTCGGATACAGCACCTTGCGCGGGTTGGCGAGGCGCACCTCGCGCGGGTGGGTGGGATCGGATATCTCGACGGTCGCGGCCTTCGCCGTCTCGTCGCGGATCACCACTGGGTCGACCAGGCCCTTGTACGACGGGGCGCGCAGCACGCCCTCGCGCGTCCACTCCAGGAACTCGACCGAGGCGTGGTGGCGCGGCTCGACGAAGATCGCCTCCTTCGGCGGCGACGGCCCGTCCTCAAATGCGGACGCCTTGGTCTCCAGCGGCACGAGGAGGTCGCGCAGCCTGTCGAGCTCGCTCTCGGTGAAGCCCGTGCCCACGCGCCCGGCGTAGCGCAGCTTGCCCGCCTCGTCGCGCTTGCCGACGATCAGCGCTCCGATGCGGTCGCGGCGCCGGCCCTCGCCCGGCAGCCAGCCGCAGATCGGCAGCTCCTCGCGCTGGACGTTCTTGATCTTGATCCAGCAGGTGGAGCGCCGGCCCGGCTCGTACGGGCAGTCGAGTCGCTTGGCGATGACACCCTCGAGCCCCTGTCCGGCGCTCACGGCGAGCACCTCCGCGCCGCTGCCGACGACGTGCTCCGGCGCGTGCCAGCGGTCGCCGTCGAGCGCGAGCTCGGCGAGCCGCTCGCGCCGCTGCGCGTAGGGCAACGGCATCAGCGAGTGGCCGTCGAGCCACAGCAGGTCGAAGATCATGTACGTGACCGGCAGCGCCTTGGCGAGCCGGCGCACCGACGACTCGGCGGTGACGTGCATACGCCGCTGCAGCGCCTCGAAGCTCGGGCGGCCGTCGGGGCCGAACGCGACGATCTCGCCGTCGAGGATCGCTGCGTGCGAGCTGAGCGCGCGGTTGAGCCGCGCGAGCTCCGGATAGCGCCCCGTGATGTCGGTGCCCGAGCGAGCCTGCAGGCGCATCCGGCCCGGCTCGGAGAACGTGATCGCGCGCACGCCGTCCCATTTGATCTCGTAGCCCCAGCGCTCGTCGTCTCGCGGCAGCCCGCCGGCGCGCGCGAGCATCGGCAGGACCTGCTCGGGCATCGGCTCACGGTCCGGATCCGCGGGCGGATCCATCCGGTGGATCATCCAGTCCTTCGGCGGGTCCGACTTATCGATCGCGAACAGCGCGTAGCGCGCGTCGAGCCGCTCGCCGTGGAAGTGCACCTCGACCTTGCGCGGCTCCCACTTGAGCAGCTCGTACGTGCCCTGGTCCCAGATCGTCATCGTCCCGGCCCCGTAGGAGCCCTTGGGGATCTCGCCGTGGAACGTGAGGTACTCGAGCGGATGGTCCTCGGTGCGGACCGCGAGGCGGTTGTCCTTGGGCGCGTCGGGCAGCCCGTTGGGGACCGCCCACGACGCGAGCGCGCCGTCGTGCTCGAGTCGCAGGTCCCAATGCAGGCGCGTCGCGTGGTGCTCCTGGATGACGAAGCGCGGCAGCTTCGGCTTGGACGCGCGCTTGCGCTTGCCCGACGGCTCGGGCGTCTCCTGGAAGTCGCGCTTGGCCTTGTAGTCGCGCAGCTTGTCCGGGGGCACGCCCCAGGACTATCCCAGGACGGCGCGCTCCAACGCCGGGAAGGGCGCTGACTTCTCGACGTACGCGTCTGCGCCGCCGTGGGCGATGCGCGCAGCGTCGGGCGGGTAGCCGCTGTAGACGACGATCCGCGCCTGCGGCGCGACGGCGCGCAACTCGCGCACGAGGCGGTCGGCGTTCTCCGGGTCGAGCAGGTCGAGCAGCACGACGTCCGGCTGCGCCTCGGCCACGCCGTTCAGCGCGGACTGCGGATCCTGGGCGCCGCCGATCACCTCGACGCGCGCATGCGCGGCGAACTGCTCGCGAATGAGCAGTCTCATCGGGTCCGAGTCATCGCAGTGGAACAGGCGGATCATCATGCGCCCCAACACGTAGCTGCCTCAGCGGTTGCGCCGGAACCCCGCCGATCAGCCACCCGGAGGGGTGTTCGCCGCCGGCCACCACGGCTCCTGCCGCTACGACTGTGTCGGCACCGATCCGTGTCCCCTTGAGGACCACGACGTTCGTGGCGCACAGGACGTTGTGCCCGAGCACGACCGGCTCGGCGACCACCGGCTGCTGGAGGAACGGCGTGCCCGAGCCGTCGTTCGTGTGGTCGGAGTCGGTGATCGAGACGCGGTCGCCCAGGCCCACGTCGTCGCCGATCGTGATCGCCTCGTGGCAGTGCAGCGAGGTCAGGCGCGCGCAGACGACACGCGCGCCGACACGCAGCTCTCCCTTGGACTTGAGCTCGCACCCGTCGCGGACCTGCGTGTGCTCGCCNCACGGCTGCAGGCGAACGCGCGACTGCAGCAGCGCGCCGTCGGCCAGCTCGACCACGCCGTCGGCGCCGTCGGCGAGATCGAGCACGCAGTCGCGCCCGATCCGCACCGCGCGGCCGATGCGCAGCGTCAGCGTCCCCGGGCTCGGCCCGGTCTCCAGGCGCAGCGGGCCGTCCAGGCGCGGCGCCGCGGCCGCATCGACGACGAGCCGGCCACCGAGTCGCCGCAGCCGCGCAGCCGCGATCAGCCTCCACCACCGCCACCGCATGGTGCGCATCTACGGAAGCCTGATCTCGTCGCGGAAATGGTGCAACAGGCGGGCGGCGGGCTCGCCGGCGAACAGGCGCCGGACGAACTCCTGCCAGCGCAGCGCCGGCGTGAACGTGATCCGCAGCACGGCGCCGCCGTCGGTCCAACCGTTGTGCACGGAGCCCGGCGCGACCTCGGCCGCGTCCCCCGTGCTCAGCTCGCGCTGCTCGCCGTCCACGACGAGCGTGTACGAGCCGCTGACGACCTCGAACGCCTCGGTCTGCGAGGGGTGCACGTGCTCGCGCCCGCGCCCCGCTCCGGCCGGAACCTCGTCCTCCATGACGAGCGGATCGTCCTACAGGAACGTGATCCGCTCGCCGGTCTTGAAGTGGGTGATCGAGGCTTCAGCCACCTGCCACGGCGGGCAGGATCTGCACCTCGTCGCCGTCGGACACCGGCGTGTCCAGGCCGTCGCCGAAGCGGATGTCCTCGCCGCCGACGTAGACGTTGACGAACCGGCGCAGGCCGCCGTCGCCGTCGGAGAGCCGGTCGCGCAGCTCTCCGTGCTGGTCGTACAGCGCCTCGAGCACCTCGCCGACCGTCGCCCCGCCGGCCTCGACGGCGCTGCTGCCACCGGCGGCGTCGCGGAGCTGCGTGGGGAGCTTGACGGTCGCCACTACGCCGTCACCCCCACCGCGGACTCGAACGCCGCGTAGCTCGGCTCGATCTCGTAGGACTCGAACGTGCCGCGCACGGCGTCGAGCGTCTTGAGGCCCTCGCCGGTGATGAGGAGCACGACGCGCTCGTCGGCGCCGATGTCGCCGCGCGCGGCGAGCTTGGCCAGCGTCGCGGTCGTCGTGCCGCCGGCGGTCTCGGTGAAGATGCCGGTCGTCTCGGCGAGCAGGCGGATGCCCTCGACGATCTCGTCGTCGGTCACGGCGTCGATGCTGCCGCCGCTGCGCTTGGCCAGTTCGATTGCGTACGGGCCGTCGGCCGGGTTGCCGATCGCCAGCGACTTGGCGATCGTGTCGGGCTTGACCGGGCGGCAGACGTCGTGGCCTGCCGCGTAGGCCTGGGCGACCGGCGAGCAGCCCACCGCCTGGGCGCCGTTGAACGCCGGCTGGTCGCCGGTGATCAGACCGAGCTCGCTCCACTCCTCGAAGCCCTTGGCGACCTTCGTGTACAGAGAGCCCGACGCGATCGGGGCGACGACGCGGTCGGGTGTCCGCCAGCCGAGCTGCTCGGCGATCTCGTAGGCGAGCGTCTTGGAGCCCTCGGCGTAGTACGGGCGCAGGTTCACGTTCACGAACGCCCACGACTCGTGCTCGCCCGACAGCTCGGTGCAGAGGCGGTTGACGTCGTCGTAGTTGCCCTTGACCTTCACGAGGTTCGTCCCGTAGACGCCGGTGGCCAGGATCTTCTGCTCCTCGGGGTCCGCGGGGATGAAGACGTAGCTGTCGGCGCCGAGCGCCGCGGCGGCGGCCACGGCGTTGGCGAGGTTGCCGGTCGACGCGCACGCGAGCGCGACGGCGACGACGCGGTCCTTGAACGAATGCGTCGGGTTCGCCGCGTCGTTCTTGACCCAGACCTCGCGCAGCCCGAGGCGCTCGGCGAGGCGATCGGCCTTCACCAGCGGCGTGCAGCCGGCGGGCAGCCCGGCGCGCGACGTCGCGCGCGTGCTCGGGCCGGGCGGCGCGTCGACCGGCAGGAAGTCCGCGTAGCGCCAGATGTTCTGCGGGCCGGACTGGATGCGCCGGCGCAGCTCCGGCAAGTCCGCCTTCAGGTGGCCGTTGGTGTACTTGACCTCGAGCGGGCCGAAGCAGCGGTTGCAGACGTAGCGCGCCTCGAGGGGATAGTCGGCGCCGCATTCGCGACAGATGAGCTGAGAAGCAGCCATGGGGTCTCCCTTTCGTCTCTCGTGCCGGCCACTGTGCGGCCGGGAGTAGGAACCCGCCACACATCTCTCAGGAATTGGCACCTTCCCGCGTCAGCGGGGGTTGCCGGGGTTTCATCGGGCCAGTCCCTCCACCCCTCTGGATGTGTCCAGCTATGTCGGCGCCAAGATAGCAAGAGGTACACTCTGTTTCGAGGCGAAACCCCTTATGACGTTGACCGACGACCCGCTCAGTACCAATGCCCTCGCTGCCCAAGCCCAGGCTTCGCAGGGCCGCGCGAGCACGCGGCGCCGTCGTCCCGTTCGCGCCTGAGCCCGAAACACCGCGCGTCGAGATCATCGAGGCCACCGGCCTGCGATGGATCAACATCGAGCGCCCGCGCGCGATCGACCGCGCCTGGCTCGAAGAGCACTTCGACTTCCATCCCCTCGACTACGAGGACGTCTTCTCGCGCAACCAGCGCCCGAAGGTCGACGAGTACGACGACTACCTGTTCGTCGTCCTGCACTTCCCGGCGTTCGACAAGGCCGTCGGGCGCCTGAACGCGGCGGAGCTCGACATCTTCGTCGGGCCGGACTTCGTCGTGACGCTGCCCAACGAGGCGATGGCGCCGGTCGAGTACCTCTTCGAGCGCTGCAAGACGCGTGAGGAGTTCCGCGACCAGATCTTCTCCAAGGGCCCCGGTTACCTGCTCTACAAGGTGGTCGACGACTGCGTCGACGCGTCGTTCCCGATGCTGGGCAAGATGGGCCACAAGCTCGAGGGCATCGAGGAGGACATCTTCGAGGGGCGCAACAAGGAGATCGTGCGCGACATCTCCAACGTCAAGCAGGAG
>VAYD01000088.1:3080-12407 GCA_005883905.1 Actinomycetota bacterium | reverse complement strand
GAGAGCTGGTGAGCGTCGGTGCGCTGTACATCTGCTACCTGGGACTCGCCGATCCGCTCGTGCGCACGCAGGTCGTCGCGTACCTCGCCGGCCTCGCCGAGCGCGGGCACCGCATCCACCTCCTCACGTTCGAGACCGACCTGAGCCGCGCGCGCCGGCGCGAGCTGCGGGCTGAGATGGCGGCGCTCGGGATCCGCTGGCACGGCCTGCGCTACCACAAGCGGCCCTCGCTGCCGGCGACGATCTACGACACGTTCGCTGGCGCGGTCGTGGCCTCGTGGCTCGTGCTGCGCCACCACCTGACGCTGCTGCACGCACGCAGCCACGTCCCGCTGGCGATGGCGCTGCTCGCGCGGCCCCTCACCCGCCGGCGTGTCCTGTTCGACATCCGCGGCCTCCTGGCCGAGGAGTACGCCGACGCGGGGCGCTGGCAGCGCGACGGCGCCGCCTACCGGATCACGGACTGGATCCAGCGCCGGGGACTGCGCCGAGCGGACGGCTTCGTCGTCCTGACGGAGGCCGTGCGCCGCAAGCTCTGGGGCGAGCCCGCTCCCGCGAACGTCGAGGTCATCCCGTGCTGCGCGGACTTCGCCCGGCTGGCGCCGGCCGGCATCGACGTGCGCGCGGCCCTCGAGCTCGGCGAGCGCCCCGTCATGGTCTACGTCGGCAAGCTCACCGGCGTCTACATGGACCGAGAGATGGCTCAGTTCTTCGCCGCCGCGCGCCGCGTCCAGCCGGACCTGGTCTTCCTGGTGGTCACGCAGTCGCCGCCAACGAGCATCCTCGACGAGCTGCAGCGCGCGGCCGTGCCGGAGGATGCCTATCGGATCACGACCGCCGCGCCGCAGCACGTCGGCGACCACCTCGCCGTCGCGAGCTTCGCGATCTGCTTCTGCCACCCGAAGCCCTCGCTGGTCGCCGCGTCGCCGACCAAGGTCGGCGAGTACCTGGCCGCCGGGCTGCCGGTCGTATCGGGCCCGGGCGTCGGCGACACCGACGCGATCCTGTGCGACGAGCGCACCGGCGTGATCGTCGAAGCGTTCGACGACGACGCCTACGAGCGGGCCGCCCGCGAGCTGCTCCAGCTCGGCTCAGATGCGGCCGCGCGCGAACGCTGCCGTCAGGTGGCGGAACGGCGCTTCTCGCTCACCGGCGTGGGGATCCCACGCTACGACGCGCTCTACCGGCGGATCACGAGCTCGTGAGCTCGGTGAGCAGCCGCAGGTACGTCTCGCGCTGCGAGGCGACCGAGTAGCGCTCGACCACCGTCGCCCGGGCCGCAGCCCCGATCGTGGCGCGCAGCTCGGCCGACTCGATGAGTGCCGCCAGGCGGTCGAACCATTCGTCGTCGCTCGTCGCGAGGAAGCCGTTCGCGCCGTCGCTGATGATCTTCGTGTTGACGCCCACCGGCGAGGTCACGACCGGCAGCTCGAGCGACATGAACTGCAGCGCCTTGAGCCCGCACTTGCCCTTGGCCCACTCGTCGTCGGGCAGCGGCATCAGCCCGATGTCGATCTCGCGCAGCTCCGCGACCTCCGTGTCCTCGCGCCACGGCGTTCCGCGGAGCCCGAGCGCATCGTTGCGGTAGCTCCCGTCGCCGACGAGCTTGAACGTGACGCGATCGCCGAAGCGCTCGCGGATGCGCAGCAGCACCGGCACGGCGAGCTCGAAGTGCTTGACGGTGGTCCTGCTGCCTGTCCAGCCGACGCACACGGGCCGCGCCCCGTCCCGCCCCGGAAGCGGGGCGTGCTCGACGGTGTCGATCGTCGTCGGGACGACGTGCACCGCGTCGTTGAACGGTCGCGCGTAGTCGGCCAGGTAGTCGTTCCCCGCCCAGACCTGGTCGGCGAGGGCGATGAGCCGCGGGACCTTCTGCGGCCGCTTGAGCCAGCTCATGCGGCGGTTGGCCGCGGACGTGTCGGGCAACCAGATCGCGTCGTCGAAGTCGAAGACGTACTTCACCCGGGAGCGGGCGAGCGCGGACTCGAACAGCGTCGTGCCCAGCTGGATGGCTTCGCGCTGGACGATCGCTATGTCGACATCCGGCCGCCGTAGCGCCTGCCATGTGCGCTGGGCAAGCCCGCGTCCGAAGATCCCCGCCTTGCGCAACGTGCCGCCCGGCGCGTACAGCAGCGGGTACTCGTCCGGGCGCACCACCGGAGAGAAGGTCGTCTCAAAACCGTTCTGGGCGAGATAGTCGGTGTACTGCTCGAACCGGAAGCGCTGGCTCGGTGCGAACCCGCGCGGGTGCGCAGAGACGAACAGGATCCTCCGCGGCGCCGGCATCGCCGATCGGCTCAGCGCTGCTGGGCCCTGGCGGGCTCGCTGCTCTCGCCTTCCTGGGCCTTGCGCAGCTGCTTGCGCTCGGCGCGCTTGCGCGCGCGAGAGTCCTTGTAGCCATAGCCATAGCCGTAGCCGTCGTAGCCCGACCGGCTGGGAGCGCCAGTGGCAACGACGCCCAGCAGCGTCCCGTTCGCCGAAGTGATGATCTTCTGGAGTCGGCGGATCCCGGCCCGCGTGCTTCGGTTCAGCCGCGCGATCAGCACCACGCCGGAGGTCCAGCGCAGCAGCGGCAGCGCGTCGCTCACTGCGAGCGCGGCGGCTGAGTCGACGATGACGAGGTCGGCCTCGCTCTCGAGCTCGTGCAGGACGCGCTCCATGGCCTCCGAGCTGAGCAGCTCCGACGGGTTCGGCGCGGGCGTGCCGGCGGGCAGGATGCGCAGGCTGCCCTGGGCGGTGATCTGGCTGTCGCCCTCGGTGCTCACCCGGATCTCGGCCAGCGAGGACCAGAGGTCGGCCTGGCCCGCGAGCACCGTGCCGAGCCCCTCGGGGGTGTTGACTCCCAGCCGGGGGCCGATCTGCGGGCGCCGCAGGTCGGCGTCGACGAGGATCACGTTGCGGCCGGCCCGCGCGGCGGACTGCGCGAGGCGCACCGCCACGGTGGTCTTGCCGTCCTCCTGCCCGGGACTCGTGATGACGACGCTCTTGAGCCGCTGGTCGACGTTGAAGTACATCAGCGCCCCGCGCAGCATCTGGAACGCCTCCTCGTCGCGCAGGTCCTCGTCCTCGGCCGGGTCGAACGCGCTCGCCGGGATCGCGCTGAGCAGCGGCAGACCGGTCATCTCCTCGAGGTCGTCGGGGGAGCGCACGCGACGGTCGCTGTTCTCGGCGATCGCCACCGCGCCGAAGCCGAGCAGCAGGGCGAGCACGAAGCCGAGCTCGAGCGCGCGCCGTGTGTTGTGGTTCGACGGCGAGGAGGCTGGGGCCGCCCGCTCGATGATGCCCGACGACGGGTTCTGCCCGACCGCCCGCAGCGATCGCGCCCGCTGCAGCTGGCCGGAGAGCGTGTCGCGCCCGACGGTGTCGTTCTTGGGCAGCGCGGCGATCTGCCGCTCGAGCTTGGAGATCACCTGCTCGATCTGGGTGTTGGCCTGGTCGACCCGGCTCTTGGAGATCGCGCGGCCGAAGGCGTTGGCGATGTCGGACGCGCGCTTGGGGTCGGTATCGGTCCCCGTGATTGTGAGGAAGCCAGTGTCGACGTCGGCATCCGTCGACACGTGGCCGAGCAGCGATGCCGAGTTGGGCGGCGGGTGCGGCATGAACCTCGCCGCCTGGCTGGCGACCGCGGTGGTCTTGACCAGGCGCGCGATCGCCTGGATGTTCGCGGCGCCCACCGACTCTCCGCCGAACGAGGAGAGGTCGATCGAGACGGCCTGCGGATTGACGAGCGTGCTCGACTCGTATTCCTTGGTCTTGCGTGCCTCCAGCGCGTACGAGATCAGCGGGACGACGACGAGGAACGCGAGCATGAGCCACTTCCAGCGCCAGAGGGACCGCAGGTAGGCTCGGAAATCATTCTGTTCAGCAGGCTGCGGCGTCATGCGACCTCGTTCGCGGGATCATCGCAGCCATGTCACTGGACGGCTGCAAGACGTTGTCCGGGCTGCGCCGGCGCCCGGCTGTCAGAGCGCTCCGGTTCCGGCACGGTTTGGGGCACCACGCCTTCGCGCAGCGCCATGAGCATCGCGATGCCCAGCACGATGATGTGGGTCCGGTAGCGGAATCCGGTGCCTGCGTTGCCGGCGCTCAATGCATAGGCCATCAGTAGGAACACCATCGGATAAAGAATCGGCCCGCTTAAGGCGAGCACCTCTCCTCTCCGTTTCCAGACCGCGCCGATCAGCAGCAGCAGGACCGTGAGTGCGAACAACGATCCGACGGCGCCGAGCTGCTGGCTGGGGTTGCTGACCTGCCACGGATACGGGCGCACGAGGACGTCGAGGACGCGCTTGGGGAGGTTCGCGAAGACCTTTCCGCGGGTCGAGTAGTCCACCCGCTCGAGCGCGAGGTTGTTGCCGACCTTGCCCGCGGACTCGGCGTTCGCGTTCTGGGACTGCTGGAGCGTCGTCAGGCTCTTCTTCGAGGTCACCTGGACGACCGCGGGCGCCGCGACGAACCCGGCGATGATGACGGCGTACACGAGCGGCATCGCGCGCAGTGGCTTGTCCATGCGCCGCAGCGACGCATGCAGGATCACGAGCGCCCCGGCGCTGATCAGGAACCACCCCGCGTAGGGGCGTGTCTTGACCGCCATGAAGCCGCCGATCGCCATGAGCAGGATTCCCGACAGGTCCAGGCGCCGCCACATCTTGGTGCCGCCGAAGACGACGAGCCCGGTCGCGAACAGCATCACGGGCTCCTTGTGCAGCGCGCTGTTGAAGAAGATGCTCGCCGGCTCGATCGCGAGGACCCACGCGGCGAACCTGGCCGAGCGCGCCCCGGCGAGGTCGTGGACCGCGGCGAGGATCAGCACCACGCCGATCGTCGCAAGTCCGACCTGGGTCAGCCGCAGCGCGCCTTCGCTGAAGTCCCCGAACTTGAACTGCAGAGCGAAGATGACGGTGTGCAGCGGGTAGTGGCCATGGGGGTAGTAACCGTGGCCGAAGCGATTGTCCGCCAGCACGTGGGCCCACGCCAGGAACACGTTCTCGTCGCCGCCGCGCAGTGACTGCTGCAGGCCGGTCGACGAGATGCCCGCGATGGCGAGCCAGCGCAGGCCGACGCCGACGACGAGCTGAGGACCGATGTTGAAGCCGGGGCGCGTCCTGCGCAGCCGCCGGACGAGCCACGCGATCACGTAGACGCTCAGCAGGCCGGCTACGACGACGGTCTCGGCCTGCAGATGAGCGTCGGTGCTCACGAAGAGCGGGCTCCCTCGAGCTCAGCCAGCAGCGCGGCCGCCGCCGTGTCAGCCTCGTCGCGCGGCGTTTCGAGGATCACGGGCCCGCTTTCGATGACGCCCTTGAGCGCACGCATGGTCTGGGCCGGGCGTTCCTGCCCGCCGATCACGTGCGCCATCAGCGTCAGGAGGCCCTCACCGCTGGATCTGCGCGCGGGCTGCCAGTGGGCACCCGGGCGATACCCGGTGACGACGATCGCTGCGACGGGGCGCGGGACGTCAGGCTCGTGGTCCGTGCCGGCGCCCGACGGCAACGGCCGGCGATACGGCTCGACGCGTCCCTGCTCGTCCACGACCGCGTACTCGTCGGACAGATACGTCAGGCCGCGGACGACCAGCGCCTCGACGAGCGTCGTGCGGCCGGTGAGCGGCTTGCCCGCGATCACGATCGCGCTGTCGCCCTGGGCGACCGCGGCGCCCTGGACGAACACGTGCATCGGTGCGTGCAACGCCACGGTGTTGTGCACGTAGCTGTCGACCATGGCGAGCGCGAACTCGCGCTCCACGTTGCTGGCGACCCAGCTCAGCGGATGCATGTCCTCCATCGGCGCGCCCTCGCGGATGTCGTTGCGGACGTCGTAGAGGCCGTCATCGAGGCGACGCACGAAGAACCGGAAATGCGGCGCCTCGCCCGGGCACGGCGCGGCATGTGGCGGGATGCGCGTCTGCAGCGCAGGCCAGATCGACTCGTCGTCGGTCTTCAGCGCGATGTTCACGCCGAAGGACTCGAAGACGACCTCCGGGCCGTCGGGCGGGGGGGCGGGATCTGTCATGGCTTCGGTGGCTGCCGTCAGCTGGCCTGCGGTCCGAACTGCAGCACCTTGAGCGGACGCTGCCCGTCCGTCGAGCCGTTGTCGTCTTGCGACCGGATCATGATCCGCATCACAACTTCGGGCATGTGCAGACCGCCCGCGGGGGCGAGCGCGATGCGCCGGTCCGAGGTGATCGCCACAGCAGTTGGCGTGGCACGGATGTTGTACGCGTCGAAGACGGCGTGGTCACCGTCGACGAGCAGGTTGATCATGTTGTGGCCCGCGAAGAACTCGGCGTTGTCCTCCATGGTGCCGCGTGCGACGACGGCGACGGTGGCGCGCTCGGAGAGCGTCTCCTGCCAGCGCGCCAGGTCGGGCAGCAGCCCCCCGCACGGGCCACATTCCGGGCTGGTGAAGAAGAGGACCACGGGACGGCCGAGGCCGAGCAGACTCGAGAGGGAGTGGCGCTCGCCGCGCACGTCTACCAACTCGAACTCCGGCGCCTCGTCGCCGATCGGGAGGCCTTCGCGCTCGAAGTCCTCTGGCTTCGGGGCGTCGTGGTCGTGCGCGGGCCGGGCCCGCAGCTCCGCGTTGTCCGCGCGCAGTCGCCATGCAAAGGCTGCGAGCGCGAGGAGCGCGATGCCCAGTGCGATGGCCACCAGCTCTGCCGCGCTGCGCGCGGCGATCCAGTCGTCGATCGCCGGAGCGGGGCCCTCCGCGACGATGAAGACCGCCACCGCGGCGAGGACCACGTTGCGAACGAGCGTCCCCTTGCCCGCGGGGGCCGAGTGCAGCTGCCCGAAGCAGTTGCAGTCCGGCGCCTCTCCCTTGCGCATCGCGTTGGAGATGCCGGCGATGAACCCGCCGAGCAGCAACAGCGCCGCGAGCGCGGCCCACCGGGCGGTTGGGACGAACAGGAGCCCGAGCGCCGTGGCGATCTCGGCCACCGGCAGCGCCGTGCCGATGATGCGCGCGGTCGGCGCGGGGACGCCGAAGTCCAGCACGGCGCGCCGGGATCCGTTGAGGTCGAGGAGCTTCGCGACCCCAGCCACCGCGAAGACCGCTGCGAGCAGGACCTGCGCAGCAACCAGGAGCGTGTCCATGGCGGTCATGGTAGCCAACCCCATCCCGTGCTCAATCGGCGTGTGGGCGGCCTGGCATGATCAACGCAATGTCCCGCCTGGACGCCTGCAACATCGGGTTCGAGGCGTTCGGCGTGCGGGTCGCGGTCGCCGCGCCCGCCGAAGCTGCCGGCCGGCTCGGACCGGCGCTGCCGCCGGCCCGACGGGAGTGCGATCCCGCGGACGCGGAGGTGGCGTTCGAGCTCGTCACCGTGGCCGACGGCACCGCAGTCACCCGTGATGGCGAGCCGTTCACCGAGGGCGTGCCGCTCGACACCGCGCTGGAGGTGCTCGAGCGGGAGGTCCGCACCGAGGTCGCGCTGCGCGCTCCGGGCTTCATTTTCGTGCACGCCGGCGTCGTCGCCCACGAGGCGCGCGGGCTGATCCTGCCCGGCACAAGCTTCGCGGGCAAGACGACCCTCGTCGCGGCGCTGGTGCGGGCGGGCGCCACGTATTTCTCGGATGAGTACGCGGTGCTCGACCAGCAGGGCCGCGTCCACCCTTACGCGCGGTTGCTGGCGATCCGTGAGAACGGTGTTGCTCGGCTTCATGATGCGTCTGACCTGGGAGGTGGTGTCGGCGAGCGGCCAGTGCCCGTCGCGGCGGTCGCGGTGACGTCCTACCGCGAGGGCTCGACGTGGGATCCGGCCCCGCTGTCGCACGGAGAGGCCGTGCTCGCGCTGCTGGAGAACACCGTCCCCGCGCGCAGCCGCCCGCAGGAGAGCCTGCGCGCGGCAACCTGCGCCGTCGATGGCGCGAGATTGCAGCACGGCGAGCGGGGCGATGCGGATCGCACCGCCGCGCTCTTGCTGGATGACCTTCGCCGGTGCTAGCCGATCAGCAGTTGAGGTCCTGCGCCGCGCAGGCCGTGCCCTTGACGGCCGACTTCGCGCAGTTCGCGAAGAACGCCGCGTCCTGGGTGATCGTGGCGCAGTAGGCGTCACTCGGGGCCGAGTTGCCGGCCGGCTTGCACTTCTTGGTCGCGTCGCCCTGCGCGGACACGCACTGGCAGTTCACCGTGACGTTCTTGATGAAGCAGCAGTCGTCCTTGTTGAAGCCGCTGCCGGTGCAGCACGGGCAGCAGATCAGCGGGCCGCAGGTCGCCGAGTTGGCCGCGAGCGCCGCAGGAGCGAACACGCTCGAGATCAGCGGAGCAGCGGCGACGACGCCACCGGCGATCGCGGACTTGCGCAGCATCTGACGGCGGTTGATGCCGCCCTTCAGGAGATCGCGCTCCTCGAGCTGCGACAGCGCGTCGATCACGCGGTCCGGGGTCACATTTTCGCCGAGCTTGACGCTGGCGACTTCAGCCAGGTCCTCGACCGTCCGATACCCGTCGCTGTGCGTGAACACGACCGCGGGCAGCGGGCTGAGGCAATGTGCCTCCTTGGAATCGCCGTCGTAGACAACGACCTCATCTGCCACGTGCTCGATCAAGAGTCCTTCATCTCGTGCGACGGGCAACTTCCGATGCGTCAAGCGCACTTCACACCTCTCTAGGGTCATCCGTAACTGGGTGGATTTCGGGACTATACGCGAAAGTTGGCTCTCGCGCTACGTTTTGCAAGTGCCGGATCAAGGCCCGGTGTCGGCGATGACCGCCACGCAGATCGTCGCCGCCACCCTCCGGGTCGACGCGGTCGCGGCCGAGGTGATCCGGGGGTTCGGCGCAGCCGGGATCGAGAGCCGTCTGCTGAAAGGGGCGGCGCTCGCGCGCTGGCTCTACACGGCCACGGATCCGCGCTGGTACTCGGACTGCGACGTGCTCGTCCGGCCCTCCGACCTGCCGGCGGCGCGGACCGTGCTCCAGCGCCTGGGCTTCGTGCCGGAGGTCGAC
Organism: Actinomycetota bacterium; assembly: GCA_005883905.1. Taxonomy (GTDB): domain Bacteria; phylum Actinomycetota; class Thermoleophilia; order Solirubrobacterales; family Solirubrobacteraceae; genus AC-49. Next base: position 3,458 of record VAYD01000088.1, on the reverse strand, counting down.
GAGGCCCGGATGCCCGACTGGTGGCGCGAGCACGCGGTCGCGTGGTTGCACGAGGGGGATTCCGTCGTCGTCGACGTCCACGTCACGCTGCCCGGCGTCGCGACCGAGCCCGGCCGCGTGTGGGACGTGCTCTCTGCTGACCCTGAGCCGGTGACCGTCGGCGGCGCCCAGGCAACGATGCTGCCGGCGGCCGGCCGCGCGCTGCACGTGGCGTTGCACGCCGCCCAGCACGGGCCCGACTGGGGCGGCGCGGTCGCCGCGGACCTGGAGCGCGCGTTGCAGCAGGCCGGCGAGGACACGTGGCGCGGCGCGGCCGAGCTGGCGGCGCGGCTGGAAGCCACCGCCGCGTTCGCCACCGGACTGAGGCTCTCGGCGGCC
>VAYD01000088.1:0-3041 GCA_005883905.1 Actinomycetota bacterium | reverse complement strand
CGTCGCCCTGCGCGTGCGCGGCGCGCCGCCGGTGGCGCTCGGGTTCGAGCAGCTCGCCCGCGCCGCTGGCCCCGCGGCGCGCGCCAAGCTGATCGCGCGAAAGGTGGTACCGCCCGCGACCTTCATGCGCCGCTGGTATCCGCAGGCGGCCGACAGCCGCCTGCGGCTGGCGCTCGCCTACCTCTGGCGCCCGCTGTGGCTGCTGCGCCACGCGCCCGCAGGGTTTCGCGCCTGGCGCGACGCGCGCGGCAGGTAGCGCCGCGTCACGCGACGCTCTCGAAGATCGCGGCGCGCGCCAGCCGGATGTCGCGCAGGCCGCCGCGCTGCTCCTTGAGCAGCCGGAAGCGTCCCGTCTCCAGCACGCGCGTGGCCTGGCTCGGGTGGACGTAGATCAGCCGCACGCGCCTGGGATTGCGCTCGATCGACGCGATGATGTTGCGTAGAACCGCGTCCAGGATCTCGCCGCGGAAGGGGTCGTAGAAGTAGGCGATCGTCAGGTCGTCGGGGATCTCGAACGTCGTCGCGTCGGCGACCACGATCTCGACGCTCCGACAGCGGTGCTCCTGGCGGTGGGTCGCCAGGAGCGACCGCGCGAAGCCGGCGAGACCGGGGGAGACCTCGACGCCGATCACGCGCCGCAGCGGCCACCGGGCGGCCTGGTGCACGACACGGCCCTTGCCGCATCCGAAGTCGCAGAAGACGTCCTGCCTGCCGGCGCGCAGGTACCAGAGGGCACGCGGCAGGACGTGCCACTCAGACGCCACGTAGGCCACGCGGTTGGCGACCGCATGCTCGGGATCGTCGAGCACCATCTCGCCCGTGTGCAGGTCACGGTCGAAGCGGCTTTCGGCGCGCGCCTCGACACGCTTGACGAGCCGCTCGACCTTCTTGGCGGCGCCGGCGCGCAGCCTGCGCGTCAGCGGCTGCTCACGCGGGCCGAGGCGCTCTGCCTGCTCATCGGCCCAGCGCTGGAGCCATAGCTCCCGCTGCAGGGGATCGTCCGGGATCCGGTCCACGCGGCGAGCCTAGTCGCGGAGCCGACGGAGACCCCGCACCAGCGGGCGGACGACCACCACGGCGAGCCACTGCAGGACCGCGGCGAGGGCGAGCCCGGAGCGCGCCGCAGCCGGCAGCTGCGGGTCGCGCCGGAGGCGATCGCGGACGAAGCGGGCGTTGTCGAGCAGGTCGGCGTCGGCGCCCTCACGCCCGGGCGAGTCGAAGCGCCATCGATAGACGAGCCCGGGCTCCTGCGCGAGCCGCACGCGGCCGTGCCAGGCCAGCGTCGCGGCGAGCGCCCAGTCCTCGCCCTGCGAGCGATCGCCGTAGCCGCCCGCCGCCCGCACGTCCGCGGTGCGCATGATGGTCGCGCCCTGGGTGGGCAGCAGCGACCAGATCGTGTTGGCGAGCGCGAACAGCCGCGGCGCGCGGGCCAGCGCGTAGGCGACGCGCCGGGGCGCGCGGTGACGCCCGCCGGTGTCCCCGTCGACGATCGCCATCGCGAACGCGATGTCGTCGTCGCCCAGGCCTGCAAGCAATCTTGCAAGCGTGCCGGGCAGCAGCAGGTCGTCGGCGTCGAGGAACACGACCAATGGCGCGGTGACGGCTGCGAGCCCGAGGTTGCGGGCCGCGCCGGTCGAGATGCGCGTCGGCGACCGGATGACCTGCCCCCCGGGCAGCTCGGGCAGCGGCTCGGTCGATGCGTTGTCGACGACGATCAGCTCGGCCTCGACGTCCTGCTCGCGCACGCTCGCGACCGCCTCGCCGAGGAAGCCGACGTACGAGTCCCAGACCGGGATGACGACGGCGACCGGCGGCGTCATCCCAGCAGCCGCCGGTAGAGCCGGTCGAGGTCGTCGACCAGACGCTCGATGCCGAACGTCCCCAGTACATGCTCGCGCCCGCGCGCGGCCATCGTCGCCGCTCGGCCGGGGTCGTCGAGCAGCGTGCGGATGTGCACCGCCAGGTCGGCGGGCTCGTCGGCCAGGAAGCCCGTCTCGCCGTCGACGACGACGGAGCGCACGCCGCCGACGTTCGTGCTCACGACCGGGGTCCGGGCCGCCTGGGCCTCGATCAGGCTGACCGGCGTGCCCTCGTTGTCGGACGTCAGCGCCACGACGTCGCTGGCGAAGCAGACGTCGGGCATGTCGCGGCGAAAGCCCGCCCAGACCAGCCGGTCGCCCAGCGCGCGCGCCGGCGCAGACGCCTGGAGCTCCGCGCGCAGCTCGCCGTCGCCGACGACGACGAAGCGCGTGTTCGGGCGCTCGCGCAGCAGCGCGGCCGTCTCGAGGAAGCGGTCGACGCGCTTGATCGGCACCAGGCGCGCGATGAGCGTCACGACGTCCTCGTCGGCCTCCACCCCCCACGCGGCCCGCACGGCCCGGCGGCGCGCGTCGCGCTCGCTGTCGTGTGCGAACGCCGCCAGGTCGAGCCCGAGGCGGACGACCTCGAACTGCCCGCGCGGCGCGACGCCGAGCGCGACGAGGTCGTCGCGGACCTCCTCGGACACCGCGATGAGCACGTTGGTGCGCCGCGCGAGGAAGCGCTCGATGCGCGTGTACACGCGCGCCGTGCGCGAGGAGAAGTACCCCGTCAGCGAGTGGCCGTGGAACGTGTGCACGACCGCGGGCCGCTTGCGGGGGAACGCGAGCATGACGGCGACACGGCCCAGCGTGCCGCCCTTCGCCGCGTGCGTGTGCACCAGGGCGGGCCGGTCGCGGCGGGCGATCCGCACCAGCTCTGCGAGCGCGCGGGCGTCTCCCGGTCCGGGGTCGCGCCGCATCGACGCGACGAGCGTCGGCTGGACCCCCATGCGCTGGGCGAGGTCGTCCATCGTGCCCTCGTCGGCGCTCTCGCTGCCGCGGACCAGCCGCGTCGCGTAGCCGCGCGCCTGCATGAGCGCCGTCAGGCTTATCGCCTGGATGGCCGGGCCGCCTATATTCAGGCGCGCGATGACGCGGAGGACAGGGATCGGCTCGCGCGTCATGGGCGTAGTTCATCAAGACGTGCGGCGCGTCATGGGCGTAGTTCATCAAGACGTGCGG
>VAYD01000354.1 GCA_005883905.1 Actinomycetota bacterium | reverse complement strand
GCAGCAGCCGCCTCGCCTCGGCGAGCGCCGCGTCGACGAGCGCCGTGGCGTCGGCGTCGCCGGTCGTCGCGCGGTAGTTGTCCAGCGCGATCAGTGCCTGCGCGATGCCGTTGCCGACCAGCACGTTCGGCGACTGCGAGTACAGCAGGAAGCTCGGCCCCGCCGGCCCCTGCACGCTGACGCCCCACGGCGGCGGCGTCTTGAACACGCCGATCATCGAGCGCGCCGCGTCCGTGTAGCGCGCGTCGCCGTCGCGCGCGCCGAGATTGGCGAACGCCTGCATCCCAGTCGCGGTCGCCATCCCGGAGATCCATCCGGGCGCGCCGCCGGACCAGGGGAAGTAGTACTCGAACGCCAGCGAGCCGCGCCGCTGCACACCGGTGGTGAGCATGTCGTCAGCGAACTTCTCCAGCCGGCCGGCCGCCGGTTTCTTCAGCTTCAGCAGACCGTTGAGCCGCCCGAAGTTCGCCAGCGGCTGCAGCTGCCAGCCGCTGCCGGGGTAGAACTGCCATATCAGCTCCGAGCCCTCGAACGTCGTGCGCGTCCCGTACGCGGGCGCGCTGCGCCGGTCGTCGTAGAACCACTCGAGGTTGCGCTCCAGGATCAGGAACGCCGGGTAGCCGCGCGAGCCGAGCAGCTTGCGCTCGGCCAGCGACCTCAGGTTCGACAGGACGCCGCGGATGTTCGCCTGCGGCGCCCCGCCCAGCTTGCGCGCCGCGACCTTCCCCCTGGTGTAGTCGTCGCGCCAGCCCTGGGCGTCCGCCGCGGCGGCGCCGCCGCGGCTCTCGATCTGGCTCAGGGTGGTGAGGACAGGGTCCTTCGCCGCCTGCGCCGCTGGAGGTGCCAGCAGGCAGGCGAGCATGGCAAGGCAGGCGCGGCGCATCTGCGGACATCCAACACGCTTGTGGCGCCGAAGCTGCGCTACCCCCACCGGAAGCCGGTCTGATGTGCCTGCACGGACAGCGGGCTCGCCGGCAGGCCGTCGACCGGGTCGACGTCGTTGTAGCCGCCGGGCGCGACGTCGTTGGGCGTGTCCGGGTGGAAGATCGAAGCCAGGTACTGGATCTGGCCGCGGCCGACCCCGAGCTCGAACTGGCCGCCGCCGTAGCGCTCGATGCCGTGCTCCTCGCAGTAGCGGTTGAGCTCGAACTGCGGCCGGAGCCCGCCGGCGCGCGACGGCTTGACGTTGATCATCTTCGGCGAGAACGGCAGCGCCTTCACGTCGTCGACCGTGTGGATGATCGCGTCCCACGTGATCCGGTCGCGCGCGTCCGCGAGGATCGCCTCGGTCTCCGGGGTCAGTTTCGGGTCCTCGATCCACGCGTCCGGGAACGCCTCGACCACCCGCCGGTAGAGCACGGGGTCGGCGGGCTGGTCGACGATCGAGCCGACGTACATGCCCTTGAAGTCGACGCTGTCGACCGCGCCGGTCTCCACGAGCGCCGCGATCAGGTCCTCGTCCCACTCCGAGACCGGGTCGAGCTTGAACTTCAACCCCGGGTAGCGCGCCAGCCGGTGCTCGATCGGCTCCATCGTCGGCGGCTTGCCCAGCCGCAGCGACACCACGAACGTCACGGGCTTCGGCTCGCGGCCGAGCGCCTCGTGCAGCGACATGCCGTTCTGGCGCAACGCGAGGTCCAGCGCCGCCGACTCGTACGCCCACCGCCGGTAGAGCACGCTCGCGGGGCGCAGCGCCGGGCGCGGCCAGAGATTCAGCTGCTCGACGTGGTCGCAGAAGGCGTCGAGGGTCCATTTGCCGTCGAGCGGCTGGATCGCCCCGGCCTCCTGCAGGACGTCCTGGTCCTCGGCGTCGTAGGTGACGTCCTCGCCGATGCCCTCCTCGCCGTCGCCGTGCAGGTGGATGTGCGTCGACACGCGCGTGAAGTCGCTGGAGACATCGCGCTGCAGGCGCTCGAGCTCGTAGCCCTCGATGTGCAAGGGCAGCTTGCCGAGCGCGCCGAGGACCGTCATGAACCCTCGGTCGGTCGCTGCTCCAACCGCGCCACCAGCTCGTCGAGCCGCAGCTCCTCCAGCCCCTGGCCGACCGCGTCGAGCTCAGCCGCGCAGAACTCCACGAGCTCGCGGCCCTCCTTGCAGAGGTCGAGCGTCTCGCGCAGGCCGGCCTCGCCCGAGTCCAGGCGGCGGATGATCTCCTCGATCCGCGCGGTCGCGGTCTCGTACGTGTGCTGCGTCGTCTCGTTCACTGCTCCTGGATCCTCGCATCCACGTCGGCGTCGCTGAAGCGCAGCCGCACGTCGCGCGCCGCACGCGCCGCGGCCGCGGTTGTCACGACCTCGCCCGCGCGGTCCTCGACCATCGCGTAGCCGCGCGCGACGACCCGCTGCGGGTCGTGTGCCGCGATCGCCGCCGTCAGCGACTCGAGCCGGCCGCGCCGCGCCTCGGCCTCGGGCCCGCGGGCCGCGCCGACCTTGCGGTTCAGCACGACCGCCCGCGTCTGGATGTCGCGGCGCCGGCGCTCGCAGCCGCGCCGCCCGGCGGCGCGGATCTCGCGCAGCCACTGGTGCAGGCGCCCGCGGTGGCGCGCCACGTGCTCGGCCGGCGCCCGCGACAGCTGCGCCAGCGCACGCGCTCGTACCACGACCGCGTGGCGGCCATGACGCTGCAGCGCGCCCGCGCAGCGCGCGGCCGAGGCGCGCGCCTCGCCGCAGTGCAGCGGCACCGCGGATTCTGCGGCGTGCGTCGGGGTCGAGCACGACACCGCCGCGACGTCGTCGATCAGCGTGCGGTCGGTGTGATGGCCGACCGACGTCACCGGCAAGCGCAGCATCGCGACCGTCCGGCACAGCGTCTCGTCGCAGAACGCGAACAGGTCGGCGAGCGAGCCGCCGCCGCGCGCCACGACGATCACCTCGACCTCGTCGACAGCCGCGAGGTCCTGCAGCGCCTGCGTGATCCGCGGCGCCGCGTGGCGGTCCTGGACCGGCGCGAACGCCCACACCACGCGCCCGCCCCAACCCCGCCGGCGCAGCCCTGCGAGCACGTCGTCGCGCGCCTTGCCGCCCTCGCCGGTGACCACGCCGATCGTGCGCGGCAGCACCGGCCGGTGCAGCCGCTTCTGCGGCTCGAACAGCCCCTCGGAGTGCAGCGCCTTGCGCAGCCGGTCGAGCTGCGCCAGCAGGTCGCCCTCGCCCGCGACGCGCACGCCGGTCACGTGGAACGAGAACGACGGCGACGACGTGCGGCTGCCCGGGTAGTAGTCCGGCCCGCCCGCGACAACGATCTGGGCGCCGTCGACGACGGCGTCCGCGGCGAGCCCGAGCTGCTCGAAGTCCGTGCGCCACATCGAGCACGGCAGCGCGCCGTCGCCGTCGCGCAGCTCGAAGTAGACCTTCGCGCCGCGGCTGCGGCGCATGTTGAAGACCTCGCCGAAGACCTGCACCCGCGCGACGTCGCGCATCCGTCCCTGCAGGAACTTCGCGTAGGCGCCCACGGCGTAGGGCCCCTTGAAGTCGACCCCCTCGATGCCCTCGGGCCGCAGCTGCTCGCTCAACGCAGCCGCCCCCCGACGAACTGCGCGAGCCCGCTGATCCGCTGGCGCACGTCCTTGAAGCCGCGCTCCTCCAGCGCCCCGGTGATTTCGTCGCGCTCGAACATCCGCTGCCCCGAGCGCGCGCCGAGCAGGCCGTCGATCGTCCGCGGCAGCGGCGTGCGCAGCCGGCAGCTCGTGAGGATCGCGATCCGCCCGCCGGGCGTCAGCACGCGCGTCATGTGGTCCAGCGCGCGGAACGGGTCGTCGAAGAAGTGCAGCGCCGCGAAGCAGCAGACGGCGTCGAAGCTGTGATCGCGGAACGGCAGCTCGACCGCGTTGCCGCGGATGTACGCCGCCGCGGGGAACTCGGCCGGCGGCGTGTCGCGCACGGCGCGCTCGAGCATCGTCGTCGAGGCGTCGATCCCGACCGCGAGCCCGTCCGCGGCCACGACGCGCGCGAAGTCGCGCGTGAAGTTGCCCGGCCCGCACGCAACGTCGAGCACGCCGTCGCCGGGCGTCAGCCCGAGCAGCAGCCGCGCGATCCGGTGCTCGTCGCGCATCGACGGCCCGAGCACGCCCTTCGCCACCCGGCCGAGCCCCGGGCGCCAGTAGCGCTCGTAGATGCGCGGCACGAGACCGGTGTTCATCAGGTCGAACGCGGTGCCGGTCGACTCGACGTCGATGCCGCCGAGCAGGTCCAGGTAGCCGCGCGGGACGGCGAAACGCTGCGGCCGGGCGTCCGCATCGAGCAGCGGCAGCGCGCGCTCAAGCGCAGAGGCGGGCGGCGCCTGCCCGCTCACCCTGCGACGGACGGGAGCGGCGGCAGCCCCTCTTCGGCCTCGTGCCCGCGCACCTCGCCGCTGTAGCCCAGGTTGGTCAGCCGCTCGATCTCGCGCTCGCCTTCGACGCGCGCCGGATGGTCCGCCGGCAGGCTGGCGATCAGCCGCGCGATGCGGTTGCGGATCTGCAGCGCGAAGTGGGGGGTGGACGCGCCCATCAGCTGACGCACGTCCTCGACGCTGACCTCGTGCTGCGGCCCAAGGCGCTCGGGAAGCTCTGCCTGGCTCAACGGCTCTGGTTCTTCGTGGTGATGGGGGCGATCTCCAGCAGGCGGTCGATCTGCGACTGCGCGGCGATCGACACTGCGGTCTCGTCGCCGACGATCCAGCCGTGATTGTAGACCCCGCGTACCGGGTCCTTCGCGTAGCGGGCCGTATTGCCCGCTCCCCGAGAGCGGCGCCGCGGCGGCCGCCGTCTGCGGATCGGCGCCCTGCGAGGTGAACACGAGGCCATGGCCGGGGTCGACGATGCCCCACCCGAAGCCGCCGTCGCTGAAGCGCGCGAACGCGATCGCGTTCTGCGCCGGATCGGGCCCTTCGATGCGCGTCACCTTGCCGAGCTTGCGCAGCTGGCTCTCGACCTTGGCCCCAATCACACTGGTGGGGCCGAGTACGTAGATCTTCGGCTGCTGGTGGGCCTTCAGCGCGGTGCGCGTGTCGGGCGGCAGCGTGTCCTTGGTCGCGAACAGCACCGGGTCGCCGCTCTTGGCCGCGTACCCGGCGGCCGGCATCGCGAAGGGCGCGTCGTCGGCGGACGCCACGATCACGCGGTCGGAGGACTTGCCGCGGGTCGCCGCCAGGAACGCGTCGATCGCGCGGGCGAGCGCGAACGGGTTGGCGCCCTTGACGTCGGTGGTCTTCCTGCCGTTCGCTTGCGCGACGTCGCCGATCCGGATGATCTGGGCCCCGCCCGCCGCCTTGGAGCCCGTCGGCGCCAGCGACTGGAGCGCCGAGCTCGACGCCCCGGGCAGCGAGGTGCCGTCGCTCAGCAGGATCGGCGCGCCGACCGGCTTGGCGAACAGCGCCGACGCGGCGATCCCCGCGCGCCAGTCGCCGCTGTCGACGAACGTGACCGCAGCCGGATGCGCGTTCGGGAACACCGCCTGCGCGACCGCGGCCGCGTTCGCGACCGGATCGGCGCCGCCGACGCGCGTCGTGTTCTTCGTGGCGACCTGCGGGAACCCGAGTCCCTGGGCGGCCTGCGTGTCCGTGCCCTTGGCGCCGAGGTTCGGGTGCGCGTTCTTGCTCGAGGACTTGCCGCCGCAGCCGGCGACCGCGAGACAGAGGCAGATCACGGTCGCTCGGCGCATGCGGCGGCGGACCATAGCGGGGGTACCTGAGGCGGCGCAGCGGGTAGGCCTCGACTGAACGCCGACGTCTGCTTTAGAATTGATCGACCAGTCAGTCGACCCGGAGCGCAGACACGTGGAATTTCGACTCACCGACGAGCAGATCGCCTTTCGCGACGCGTGCCACGCCTTTGCGCGCGACGTCATGCGGCCCGCCGCGGCGTACTACGACCGCGCGCAGGAGGTGCCCTACGACGTCGTCCTGGAGGCGCGCCGGCGCGGTCTCCACGGTCTCGACCTGATCCAGAGGATGGCGACCGACGACGGCGGCCAGTTCGGCGTGATCTACGCGGAGGAGCTGCACTGGGGCTGCGCCGGCATCGCGCTCGCGATCAGCGCCTCCTCGCTGGCCGCCGCCGGCATCGCGTC
>VAYD01000353.1:2995-3375 GCA_005883905.1 Actinomycetota bacterium | reverse complement strand
CGTCCGCGTAGCGCCACTGAGCCCGGACGAGGTCGATCCCGTCGGCCGTCTGGAGGTCAACGATGGCGTCGGGCAGACCGGGCAGCAGCTCGCCGGGGCCCGGGATCGGACCGGCCGGCGGCCGTGCGGTGTCGGTGGCGGCCAGGGTCTGACCCAAAGCACCGCGAAGCGGTCGCAAGGTCATCAGATCGCCACCTCGAGTGCGGCGGCGCCGATGAGCGCCAGCTCGCGGTCCTCATCCGCGGAGGACGCGCCGCTGACGCCGACGGCGCCGACCACGTCACCGTCCACCTCGATCGGCACGCCGCCCTGGAGCGGCACGGCGCGCGCGAGGTGCAGCGCGGACGGCCGCCCGCGCGAGGCCTGCTCCTCGAAGTCGC
>VAYD01000353.1:0-2890 GCA_005883905.1 Actinomycetota bacterium | reverse complement strand
GGCGCACACCACGGGCGCGACGCCGCGCTCCGCGGCCGCTTCCGCGATCGTCTCGGCCGCGAGCCGCGCGCCCTCGTAGGTGATCTCGCCGGCGTCGGCTGTCGAGAACGCGGCCGCGGCGCCCACGAGCGAGACGGACTCGTCCTCGTCGGGCGTCTCGCCGCTCGTGCCGATTGCGCCGACGACCTCGCCGTCGACGACGAGCGGGATGCCACCGATCAGGCACGACGCACCGTTCAGCGCCAGCGCGCCGAACCGCCCGGCGGTCACCTGCTCCTCCATCTGGCGGCTCGGCCGCACGAAGATCGCGGCGGTGCGCGCCTTGTCGACGGCGACGCGGCTCGACGCCGCCTGCGCCCCAGGGGTGCGGCGCAGGGCGACCAGCTCGCCCCACGGGTCGACGACGGCGATGACGACGCGCAGCTCCTGCGCGACAGCCTCGCGCTCGGCCGCCGCGAGCACGCTCTGCGCCCCGGCGTCGTCGATGATCCTGCGCGTGCGAACCACGGCCATGGTCAGTTCTCCTTGCGGTGATGGGGGGAGTCGAGCGACAACGACCAGACGGCCGTGTCGGTGGTGATGAGCAGGTCCTCGCCGGCGAACGCGAAGTTCACCGCGCCCGGAAGGTCGATCTCGTCGAGCAGGTTCCCGCTGGGGCTGAAGACCTGGACGCCGCTGAACGCCGATGCATAGATGCGTCCTGCGCCGTCGGTCTTCAGCCCGTCGGGAAAGCCCGGCATGGTCACCGCGAGCAGTCGCCGGTCGCACAGCCGCCCCGCATCGGTCACGGTGAACGCGACGATGTGGTGGGGCATGCCGACGTGGAAGGAGCCGGGCTCCTGGTTGGCGCCGCTGTCGGTCGCGTAGAGGGTCTCGCCGCCGGGCGAGAACGCGATGCCGTTGGGCTTGACGAATGAGTCGTCGACGACCTCGAGCACGTCGGCGCCCGGGTCGTAGCAGTAGATGTAGTCGCCGAGGCGCGGCTCGGGCCGGAAGCCCTGGAGGTGGCCGTAGCTCGGATCGGTGAACCAGATCGTCCCGTCGTGGCGGACGGCGACGTCGTTGGGCGAGTTCAGCGGCTCGCCGCGCCAGTTGTCGACGAGCAGCTCGCGTGCCCCGGTCTCGGGATCGAAGGCTGAGATCGCGGCCGCGCGCGTCAGCGAGCCTTGCTCGCACACGATCAGCCGCCCGTCGGGCCCGAGCGTCATCCCGTTCGGCGTGTTCGCGTCGGCGACGAGCACCGAGACGTCGCCCGAGGCGAGGTCCAGGCGCTTGATCGCGCCGGCCTGCGTCGTGAAGAACAGCGCGCCGTCGCGGTGCACCGGCCCCTCGTGAGCGTCGACCTCGGCGATCCGCCGCGGCGCCATGACGGTGGTGGCCAGGGTCGGACCCACAGCACCGCGAAGCGGTCGCGAGGTCATCACATCGCGGGGACGACGGTCTCTGCCGCGTCCTGGGTCGGGCGCACCATCTTGCCGCCGCGCAGCAGCGACAGCGACAGCGCCGGGAAGATGAGCACCGACAGCAGCCCCGCTGCGACCAGCGCGGCGGAACTGCCCGCGCTGATCAGGCCGAGCTCCTGCCCGATCGCCGTCCCGGCGACGATGAACGGCAGCGACGTCCCCTGCATCAGCCCGGCGATCAGCACCTGGCGGCGCGGGATCAGCCGCGCGTACAGCAACGCGGGGACGCCGCGCGCGATCAGCAGCGCCGCCAGGAAGATGGGGACGCGCGCGATCGTCGAGCCGCTCGACGTCAGCGCGTCGAGGTTGTACTTCACGCCGCTGGTCACGAAGAAGATCGGAATGAAGACGCCGAACCCGACCGCCTCGAGCTTGCGCCGGAACAGCGGATGGGTCATCTCGCGGTCGCGGTCGACGAGGCTCACGATCGCGCCCGCGATGAACGCGCCGAGGATGACCTCGAGGCCGAACTTGTCGGCCAGCGCGACGAACCCGATCAGCAGCACGAACGCCGCCCGGACGCGGATCTGCGCCGTCGTGTCCTGCAGGCGCTTGAGCACGGCGCGCACGCGCGCGGAGTGCTCCACGCCCGCCACGGCAAGGCCGATCAGCGCCGCCAGCACGAACAGCCCGACGAGCAGGATGACCTTGGTCGTCGTGCTCGTCGACTCGCGCGAGAACAGGAGTGACAGCAGGATCACCGCGCCGAAGTCCGCGATCGAGCCCGCCGCGATCACGAGCTGCCCGAACGTGGAGTTGATCTGCCCGGCGTCCTTGAGCACCGGGACGAGCACGCCGAGCGAGGTCGCGCACAGGAGGACTCCCAGGAACACCGGCTGCTTGACCAGGCCGGCCTGCTTGAGGATCAGCCCGAGCACGACGGCGATCGCGAACGACAGGACGAATCCGATGAGCGTGGCCTTCAGGACCTTGCCGCGCAGCCTCTCGAACTCGATCTCGATGCCGGCCAGGAACAGCAGTACGGCCAGGCCGATCAGCGCCATGACCGCGACGGGCTGGTCGACGCTGACCCAACCGAGCACGGACGGGCCAAGGAGGATGCCGAGCGTGAGCTCAAAGACGATCGACGGTAGCCGCAGCCGCCGGAAGAACCCGAGCGCGAACGGCGCCGCGAAGCCTGCCGCGACGACGATCAGCAGGTTGGTGAAGTGCAGCTCCATCAGGCCGTCGCGCCGAGAACGGCAGCTCCGTTCGGGGACGCGCCGGAGCGCGCGGCGACCTGCACGTACACCTTGATGGCGTCCGTGTTCTCGGTGAGCTCGCGGATCATCTGCTCGTGGTTCTCGAGCCCCTCGATCGGCGTCGTGAGCAGCTGCTCCAGCCACCCCGGGTAGAACGCGTAGGCCTTGACGAGGTCGTCGCGCCCGCGCGCGAAGTCGTCGGGCGCCGCGTTGACGGACCCGACC
>VAYD01000352.1 GCA_005883905.1 Actinomycetota bacterium | reverse complement strand
TGCACGCCGCCGGCGTGTCGTTCCCGGAGGTGCTGCAGACGCGCGGCGAGTACCAGCTCAAGCCGCCGCTGCCGTTCGTGCCCGGCAGCGAGGTCGGCGGCGTTGTGCGGAGCGCGCCCGAGGGCGCGACGGTCGCCGCGGGCGATCGGGTGGCGGCGTGCTGCATGCTCGGCGGCTTCGCCGAGGTCGCGGTCGCGCCGGAGTTCCTCAGCTTCAAGCTGCCCGACGAGCTCGACTTCGCGCAGGGCGCAGGGCTGGTGCTCAACTACCACACGGCGTACTTCTCGCTGAAGTTGCGCGGGCGCCTGGCGGAGGGGGAGAGCGTGCTCGTGCACGGCGCGGCCGGCGGCGTCGGGACCGCGGTGCTGCAGATCGCCAAGGGCCTCGGCGCGCGGACGTTCGCGGTCGTGTCCTCCGACGAGAAGGAGCGCGTCGCGCGCGCGGCGGGCGCCGACGAGGTCGTGCGCTCCGACGGGCCGTGGAAGGACGAGGTCAAGGAGCTCTCCGGCGGCGGCGTCGACGTGATCGTCGACCCTGTCGGCGGCGATCGCTTCACCGACAGCCTGCGCTCCCTGCGCGAGGGCGGCCGCCTTGTCGTCGTCGGCTTCACGGGCGGCTCCATCCCGGAGGTGAAGGTCAACCGCCTCCTGCTCAACAACGTCGAGGTCATCGGCGCCGGATGGGGCGCCTACGTCATGGGCAAGCCCGACGTGAATCGCCAGATCGGCGCGGCGATCGAGCCACTGATCGCCGCCGGCTTCGTCAAGCCGATCGTCGGCGAGCGCTTCCCCCTCGAACGCGCGAGCGAGGCGCTCGCCGTCATCGACGAACGCCGCGCGACGGGCAAGGTCGTGCTGGACGTGCGCTAGGGGGTCAGGTCTTTCATTGCCACATGCGGCAATGAAAGACCTGACCCCTTTTAGGGGCAGATGTCCGCCGGCACGAAGTCGTGGGTCACGATGCCGGTGCCCGGGACGACGAGGTAGAGCGTCGTGCCGTCGGCCGCGAGGTCGGTGGCGCGATAGCTCGATTCCTCGTCGGGGCCGGCCGCGGTCTGCAGGCTCTCGCTCTCGAGGCACGAGTTGACGCCCTTGAAGATGATCGCCTGGTTGGGGTCGCCGGCGTGCTCGGCGTCTACGAGCGACCACAGCGAGCCGCCGGCGCTCAGAGCGAGGCCGCGCGTGTGCTCGTCGCTGTCGCCCTCGGAGGCCGAGACGAAGAACGATCGCATCTGCTTGCCCGCGAGCGTCTCCGAGAACGCGTACCCGTAGATGTCCTCCGCGACCGCGGCGACGCGCCCGCCGCGCAGGTCGACCGACGTGATCTCGTCCACGCCGTACTTCCTTGCGGCCTTGGGCAGCGGCAGCCGGCGGCCGTCGACGTAGAGGCCGGAGCGGCCGCGCTTGCGGCATCCGACGCCGTAGGCGACATGCTTGCCCCAGACGGCCGGCGCGGTCGAGAGCGCGCAACCGTGCGGCGCGAGCCCCTTGAACGCCTTGCGGTGGCCGGCGAGGTCGTCGCGGAACGCCGTGCAGTGCGAGAACGTCCTGCAGCGCAGGTAGGTCAGGACCAGCTTGCCCGACGCGTTGCGGCCGAGGTCGATCGTCCGGTAGGCCTTCGCCTCGGGGCCAGTGGCCGCGCCGGCGAGCGTCTGGTGGCCGGCCTTGCCGGTGACCCAGACGACCTTGCCGCCCAGCGCCGTCACCTGGTCGGCCAGCGGGTCGGCGTCGACCGTCGTGTCAGCGGCGCTCGCGGCGGCGACCGCCGGGACGAAGAGGGCGGCGAGCGCGATCAGGAGGCGCAGCTTCACGCGTTCCAGTCGCGGAAGCGCTCCTGCAGCTCCGCGAGCACGCCCGGGTCGAGGTCGCGCTCGCCGATCCTGCCCATCGCGCGGATCGTCGTCCGCAGCTGCTCCAGATGCACCTGGCACATCGGGCACAGCGCGATGTGCTCATCGAAGCGCGCGTGATCGCGGTCGCTGAGCGCGTCCTCGAGGTAGTCGGTGACCAGCTCGACGAGCTCCTGGCAGGTCATCGGTGCGAGCGCTTCGAAGGCCATCTGAATGCAGTTCGGTCGCGCGGGCGGCGCGTTACACCGACAACCGTAGGCGAATCGAGAGAATCCAGGCGTGGCCGACGCCGCCGCAACCGCCCGGCCATTGAGCGGGCGCACCGCCTGGACGCGCAATCTCGCCGCGCCGGTCCGCGCGTTCCTGCAGACGGAGACCAGCAGCGCCGTCATCCTGCTGGCCGCGACGGTGGCGGCGCTCGTGTGGGCCAACGCGGACGCGAGCGGCTACGACTCGTTCTGGTCGACCGAGCTGAGCTTGCGCATCGGCAGCCGCGGCGTCAGCGACAGCCTGCAGCTGTGGGTGAACGACGGCCTGATGGTCATCTTCTTCCTCGTCGTCGGCCTCGAAGCCCGCCGCGAGTTCGACCTCGGCGAGCTGCGCGAGCGGCGCCGCATCACGCTGCCGCTGTTCGCGGCGATCGGCGGGATGGTGCTGCCGGTGGCTATCTACCTCGCCGTCAACGCGAGCGGCGACCGCAGCGGGTGGGGCGCAGCGATGTCCACCGACACGGCGTTCGCCCTCGGGGCGCTCGCGCTCGTCGGGCCGCGCGGGGCGCAGCGGCTGCGCGTCTTCCTGCTGTCGCTCGTCGTGGCGGACGACCTCGTGGCGCTGATCGTGATCGCGCTCTTCTACAGCGAGAACGTGAAGCTCAGGTCGCTGGCGATCGCCGTGGCGCTGTTCGTCGCGCTGCTGCTCGTCCGCCGGGCGCGGGTCGGCAAGCCCCCGCTCTACCTGATCGGCGCCGCGATGTGGGTCGCGCTGCACAAGCCGGCGTATCCCGCCGCGCGCGACGAGCTCGAGCGCGCGACGACGATCGTGCGCCTCTTCCGCGAGCAGCCGACGGCCGAGCTGGCGCGCAGCGCTCGTGCGAGCGTCGAGTCGGCCGTCTCGCCCAACGAGCGCCTGCAGCTCGCGCTGCATCCGTGGACGAGCTTCGTGATCGTGCCGCTGTTCGCGCTTGCGAACGCCGGGATCCCCTTGAACGGCGACGCGTTGTCGCGGGCCGTGCACTCGCCGGTGACGCTCGGGATCGTCGCCGCCTACGTGATCGGAAAACCGGTTGGCATCCTCGGCGCGACCTGGCTGATCACCACGCTGCGCCCCGGCCAACGGCGCCTGCCGGCAGGGTGGGCGGTGCTCGCCGGCGGCGCCGCGACCGCCGGCATCGGCTTCACCGTGTCGCTGCTCGTCGCCAGCCTGGCGTTCTCCGGCGAGACGCTCGACGAGGCGAAGGTCGGCGTCCTCGCCTGCGCGGTCCTGTCCACCGCAGTCGCCTGGGCGGTGTTCAACGGCCTGAAGCTGCTGTCCGAGCAGCGGCGCGTGCGCCAGCTGGTCGGCACCGCCGAGGACATCCTCGACCTCGTCACTGCCGTCGACCCGGAGCGCGACCATCTGCGCGGCCCGCTCGACGCGCCCGTGGCGCTCGTCGAGTACGGCGACTTCGAGTGCCCGTACTGCGGCCGCGCGGAGCCGATCGTGCGCGAGCTGCTCAGCGACCACGACGAGGACGTGCTGTTCGTCTTCCGCCACCTGCCGCTGACCGATGTCCACCCGCACGCCCAGATGGCCGCCGAGGCCTCCGAGGCCGCGGCCGACCAGGGGAGGTTCTGGGAGATGCACGACCTGCTGCTGGCCAACCAGGACGCGCTCGAGCCGGCGGACCTCGTCCGCTATGCCGAGCAGCTCGGGCTCGACGTGCCGCGCTTCCGCGACGAGGTGCGCCGCCGTGTGCACGCGGGGCGCGTGGCGGAGGACGTCGCCGACGCCGACGCCAGCCAGGTCACCGGCACGCCGACGTTCTTCATCAACGGCCGGCGCCATCACGGCGCCTACGACATCGCCTCGCTCGAGGCGGCGATCCGCGCCGCGCGCCAGCGGCTCCAGGCGTCGAGGGCTTAACGCCGCGCGGCGGGCCCGAGGGCCCGCCGCGACCGCGGGAGTTGCCTAACCGACATCCGTCAGTTCTTGCAGGGCTTGTCCTTCGGGGGCTTGTCGTTGCCCTTGCCCTTGACCGGGACCGTGGCGGCGCCACCGTTGTGCACGCCGCAATCGTGCGGCGGCGGGGGCGGGGGCGGCGGCGGAGGCGGCGGAGGCGGATCGGACGACGGCTGCGGGTCGCAGACCGCCGGCGCGGCATCCAGGCCCCATGCGTCGACAGTCCCGAACTCGCCGGGCGAGCCGTCCACGACCTTCAGGGTCCAGGTCCCGCCGAGCGGCGAGCCATCGAGCGACGAGAGCGGCTCGGCCGGCTTGTACGAGCCGGTGAACGGAGCCGTCGTCGTCGAGCGGATCGCCGAGGCCGCGTTGTCGTCGAAGACGGTGTCGACGAAGTTGTCGCCGTTGCCGCCCCGCTGGTTGACGAGCACGACCGAGCGGCCGTCCGGGGCGATCAGCGTGATCGTCAGGTCACCGTCGTAGGTGTGGGTGATCTGGCCGATGCGGACCTTCAGCCCCTTGACGCGGCCGGCCCCGCCGATCGTCAGCGTCGACGACACGCCGAGCGAGTCGCCGTCGGGGATCGAGCGCGGCACGTCCGAGCTGTCGTAGGCGGTGAACGCGCCCGTCTTGCCGGTCGGCAGGTTGAACAGCACGTCGCCACTGCCGGCAGCAGTCTGCAGCGACAGCGCGAGCGGCACCGAGACGCCGCACTCCATCGTGCTGGCGAGCTGCACCGAGTACGGGTTCGTGTTGCCGGTCGGCCAACCGAACATGAGGTCGGCGTACGGCGAGCTGGCGGCGGTCACGTTCGCGCCGGCGTTCGTCGTCGAGAGCGTGCCGGTGACGCCGGTGAGCGTCTGCGTGTCGTCGAAGGAGACGACATTCTCCGTGATCGAGACGGTGTCGCCGGGCTCCGGGACGCCGTTGCCGTTGCCGGCCGTCTCGGTGACGACCGTCGAGTCATGCTGGACCGCGAGGTCTGCGACGGCGGCAGGCGCCGCGACAAGGGCCATCAGGGCCGCTGCCGTCATCACCTGCCTTATGCGAGTCATTCGCTTCATCGTGGTTCCTTCCAACGGATTGAGAGCGTCATCGGTCTGACGGGCCGGATGGTGCACACCATGGAATCGCCGCTCGACCAGACGTCCAGGGTCCAGGCACGCCGGGCCTTTCATCCCTGCCCAAGCGGGGATAGCGTTGGGCAATGCTCGAATACAAGCCGCAGGCGCAGAAGAACGCGATCGACAAGCTGCTGCAGGCGTTCGCGCAGACCCGGCTCGGCGGCAAGCTGTTCATCAGCGTCTTCCCGGAGATCGACCGCCGGCTGCTGCCGC
>VAYD01000055.1:12813-17273 GCA_005883905.1 Actinomycetota bacterium | reverse complement strand
ACGGCCGAGCAGGAGGTCTCGCTCGCCAAGCGCATCGAGCGCGGCGACATGTCCGCCAAGACCCACATGGTCGAGGCGAACCTGCGCCTGGTCGTCTCGATCGCCAAGGGCTACCTGGGCCGCGGGCTGACGTTCCTGGATCTGATCCAGGAAGGCTCGCTCGGCCTGATCCGGGCGGTCGAGAAGTTCGACTATCGCCGCGGCTACAAGTTCTCGACCTACGCGACCTGGTGGATCCGCCAGGCGGTGACGCGGGCGATCGCGGACAAGGGCCGCACGATTCGCATCCCCGTCCACATGGTGGAGAAGCTCAACAAGGTCGTGCACGTCGAGCGCCAGCTCGTGCAGGCGCTGGGCCGCGAGCCCACGCCGGAGGAGATCGCGACCGAGCTCGAATGCACGCCGCGCGAGGTGCGCGACATCCTGCGCATGTCGCAGCAGCCGATCTCCTTGGAGAAGCCAATCGGCGAGGAGGAGGACTCCGAGCTCGGCGACTTCGTCGAGGACGAGATGGCCGAGTCCCCGTTCGAGATCGCGTCGGAGAACCTGCGCAAGGAGAACGTCCGCCGCGCTCTGCAGGCCCTGCCGCAGCGCGAGCGCGAGGTCATCGAGATGCGCTTCGGCCTGACCGGCGGCCGCCCGCGGACGCTGGAGGAGGTCGGCCGCGCGTTCAACGTCACGCGCGAGCGCATCCGCCAGATCGAGAACCACACGCTCAAGAAGCTCGAGTCGCTGCCCGAGGCGCAGCGGCTTCGCGACGCAAGCTGATTCCATCCAGATGGGAACGTATGTTCCCATCTGATGAGCCCGCGACAACCAGGCGATCTCGGCGAACAGTCCGCCGTCGAATCGCTGTGGTCGCAGGGGTATCCGGTCTTCGTGCCGTTCGGCCACAGCCCGGACATCGACCTCATGACGATCATCGATGACCAGGCGGTGACGGTCCAGGTCAAAACGTCAGGCTTCTTCGTCAACGATCGCTGGAGCGTCGCCATCTGCACGCGGGGCGGCAACCAGAGCTGGAACAAGATCGTCAAGCGATTCGGTCCCGAGCGCTGCGACTACCTCTTCTCCCGAGCGCTGCGACTACCTGTTCGTCCTCGTGGGCGACGGAAGGCGTTGGTTCATCCCGTCGCGCGTCATCGAGGGCACGACCGCGATCGCGCTCGGCGGGCCGAAATAATCGGAGTACGAGGTGGATCCGGGACGGCCGTTTGCCCCGTCGTCGCTACACTCATCGACCGCCCCGGCGGGGTAGCGAAGCGGTCAAACGCAGCGCGCTGTAAACGCGCCGGCTCAGCCTTCGCAGGTTCGAATCCTGCCCCCGCCACTGACACCTCGACGCCGCGCAACTTCGCGCGGCGTTCGTGGGTTAAAGACGGCACCGGTCGGTCGCTGCCACGTTCCGACCGCGCGGACCGGAGGTAGGCGAGAAGGTCGTCAGCCGTCATGACGGCACGGCGGCGGGAGTGCTGTGGCTACCATGCCGCGCCATGTCCCGCCGCCTCCTCGCCCTGTCACTGACCGCTGCCCTCGCGATCGCCGCCGCCGGTTGCGGCTCGAGCAATGACAGCACCGCCTCGACGTCCACCCCCGCCGACACCGGCACGACCCAGGCCGCGCAGCCCGCGACCGCCAAGCCCCGGCCCAAGCCGAAGGTGAAGGTGCCCAAGGGCGCGCCGCCCAAGAAGCTCGTCGTCAAGGACCTGATCAAGGGCACGGGCCCGGCCGCGAAGCAGGGCGACCCGATCACCGTCAACTACATCGGCGTCAACTACGCCGACGGCAAGCCGTTCGACAACTCCTACGACCGCGGCCAGCCGTTCCCGTTCCAGCTCGGCGGCGGCCAGGTCATCTCCGGGTGGGACAACGGCCTCGTCGGCATGAAGGTCGGCGGCCGGCGCATGCTGATCATCCCGCCCGGCCAGGCCTACGGGCCTCAGGGCCAGCCGCCGGTGATCAAGCCCAACGAGACGCTCGTGTTCGTGGTCGACCTGCTGTCGATCGGATAGCTGGACGAACTCCGCTCGGGGTGGGACGCTTGTTGGAGCGTTTCTCGCCGAAAGGAGTTCTGTCGATGGAGTCCTCCACGAGGCCGAAGCGAGTCCTCGTCGTCGCGCACCGCACGGCCGCAACGCCGGCCCTGCTCGATGCTGTGCGCAACCGCGCCGCCCGCAGCCCGGCCGAGTTCACCCTGCTGGTGCCCAACATGGCCCGCGGCCTGCATCGCGTCGTCGATCCCGAGGACCAGGAGGAGAGCGAGGCTCAGACGGTCCTCGACCTTGCGCTGCCGCTGCTCGAGGATGCAGCCGGCGGACATGTCGAAGGCCTGGTCGGCGACCCCGAGCCGCTCAATGCGATCCAGGACGCGGTGAACCTCCACGGCTTCGACGAGATCATCATCTCGACGCTGCCCACGCGCGTTTCGCGCTGGCTGAGGCTGGACCTGCCGTCGAAGGCGGAGGGGCTGGGTCTGCCGGTTACGACGGTGACGGCGAAGGATCGCGCCGCAGCGCCCGCAACGTAGGCGCCGGCGCCGGCAGCTGACCTTCGAGCACCATCGCCGCGAACGCCACGCGCGGCAGATGCGCCGCGTGCTCGAAGAGCAGGTAGCGCGGCTGCCAGCGCGGCTCGAACTTGGCGTTGAAGCGCAGCAGGCGCTCGACCTGGAACCAGCGGTCGGCGAGCCGCAGGATTGCGGCAAGCACGCGCTCGATGACGTTCTCCGGCGCGCGCAGCCAGCGGCCATGCGCGGCGAAGTTGAGCGAGAACTCCTCGATGCCGATCTCCCCCAACCGGCGGGCGGCCTCTACCACCATGAACTCCGTCAGGCCGTTCGGCGTGTCGCGTTCGCGGCGCATGAAGCCGAGCGACGCGACCGGCCGCCCGTAGACCGGCATGAAGTGCAGGAAGCCGCGGATGCGGCCGCCGCCGTCGCGGGCGATGAGTACGAGCGCGTCGGGCAGCAGCTCGTCGACGAGCGCGTCGTGGGCCATGCTGAAGCCACGTTCGGGCGCGCCGTCGCGCCAGCGCTCGCTGACCCGTTCGAGCTCGTCGCGGGCCGCGGGCGTCAGTTCCGCGACGGTCGAGAGCTCCGCGCGGTAGCCGTTGCGCGCGACGCGGTTGACGGCCTTGCGCAGGCTCTTGCGAGCACCGCCGGAGAGGTCCATGGCCCCCGTGGCGAGCATCGCCTCGTCGCCCAGGTAGAGGTGGCGCATGCCCGCCTGCCGCGCGGACTCCGTGAAGGCCTCGCTCGCGCCGACGGCGCCGAGAGCGAGCCCGTGCTCGCGCGCGTAGGCGCGCATCTGCTCGAGCATCGCGCAGTGGGCTGCGGTTGGTCCGACGGGGTCCCCGGCCAGCAGCAGGGTGCCCGCCTCGACCCGGTAGGCGGCCATCGCGTTGCCGTCGGGCGACCAGCGGCGCACGAGGTCGCCGCGGAGCTTGAACGCGCTGAGGGTGTCGGAGCCGTGGATGCGCACCAGCGCCGCTGCGCGCGAGCGGTCCAGCGCGCTCGACACGAGAATGGGGCGCAGCGGCGCGAGAAGCAGCGCGCCGATGGTGCCCGTCGCAGCGATGCCGAGGACGCCGAGGCCGAGCGGCAGCCAGCCGAACGGCTCGGAGAACGACGGCACCGGCGCGAGCCAGAGGCCGGACAGCGCCGTCCCGGCCACGCCACCGGGGAGCGGCCCGCCGGCATGGCCGGCGGCGATCGCGACCGCGAGCACCGCCGCGCCGACCGTGCCGAGGGCGATGACCGCGCAACGCCGCAGGACCGCGCCGAGCTTGGCGCGTTCGTGGCGGACCCAGAACGCGGCGCGCGCGTGCCAGAGCATGTACGCGAGGCCCCAGCTCAGCGCCGCCTCCTCCAGGTCCAGCCCCTTCAGGATGTTCAGCAGCCCGGCGCCAGCGAGCAGCGCCAGCGCCAGGTGCAGCGCGCGCCGCCGGCGGCGCGCGAGCGGCCGCGCGACGCCCAGGAGCGCCAGGCCCGCGGGCAGCGCAAGTGCGTGGGCGAGCCGGAGATCGGCGGCCGGCGCGACCGACAGAAGGTCCCGCACGCGCAGCGGCAGTTCGGCCGTGAGCGCCGAGGCGACGTTGACCGCTCCGGCGAACGCCGTCGCCAAGCCGAGCACGAGTGGCACGTGGTCACGCGCGCGACGGGCGAACGACGTCACGCCGCCACAGTAGCCAGCTTTCCTGAAGGAGACCTGACTGACACCACCGCCAGGCCGAACACGAATGCGACCAGGTGCTCGACGTCGGCGAGCTCACCGTCGATGCCGACGAGCGTGACGAACGCGCCGAACAGGGCGAAGGTGCACGCGGCGGTCAGGCGCGGATGCGCGCCGGCGCGGTGGAGCAGGACGAGCAGGGTTCCGGTCGTGGCCGCCCACACCGCCGAGATCCCGTAGTCGGGCGCGCGGACCACGCCCTCCGCTGTCGGACGGTCGACGAGGTAGACG
>VAYD01000055.1:0-12734 GCA_005883905.1 Actinomycetota bacterium | reverse complement strand
CAGCAGCTGCGGGACCGGCGGCCCGGCGACGATGAAGCCGCTCGTCACGAGCGTCCACACGCGTCCCGCGGCCATCGCCTCGGGCGAGCACGCGAGCGTGTGGACCGACACCGCGCTCGAGTCCACGGCGCGCACAATCGCAATCGCCGCGACCGCGAGGAGCCACAGTGCAACCGTCGCTGCACCAAGCCGTTCGCGGGACCGAGAGACCGCCGTCATCACGCTACAGTCTGGCGACCCCGCCCTCTTAGCTCAGCTGGTAGAGCACTTCCATGGTAAGGAAGGGGTCGTCGGTTCGAGTCCGACAGAGGGCTTCATCGCCTGTTCTCAGCTCTTTCTCAGAATGCGTCCGCACGGAACCCGCGCGACGACGGCCGTTGGAGCAGCCCGGACATGCGACGTGCCCGGCGACTGGTCGCCGCGTCCGGGACTGCCGGCATGCGGATACGGGTGTGGGGGACCGTCGGCCCGACCGACGATGGCGCGAGCGGTCGCTACGTCGTATCGGTGCTCCGCCGGCTCAGGTTCCGCGCGACGCTTCGCCTGCTCGGCCTGACCCGGTTCCTCGACTACACCAACGATTCACGGAACGGCGCGCAGGTGATCGCCGCCGTGTGGGGCGCCGCGTGGCCGTCGGCGTCGAACTTCATCGCCCGGCTGACATGCCGCTTCTTCATACCTGGAGACCCCCACGGCGCAAATGCCTGCGAGTTCTGTGATCCGGCCATCGACCGGCAGGTCAACGATGCCATGGCGCTGCAACCACGCGATCCCGCGGCCGGCCACGCGTTGTGGGCACGGCTGGACCGTGAGCTGACGGACCGCGCCGTGTGGCTCCCCCTGGCCACGCCAAAGTCCACCGACATCATCTCCCGGCGTGTGCGCAACTACCAGTCCAACCCCGCCCTGGGCGTGCTGGTCGACCAGCTGTGGGTCCGCTGACGTGTAGCTCGCCGGTGACGCCGGCCCGCCGCTGGGCCGGTGGGCCGGGCGGTGGGCTGCGCGAAGGTCGCTTCGCAGGAGCGGGGAAAGGGCCCTGGGGGCGCGACCCTACTCCTTCGGGCGCGGCCCGCGCGAGAAATACCCCGGATCTGGGTCTCTTGTGATCCCGACTCGCGGTCGACGCGCCACGACCAAGGCTGGCCCCGCGGGTTTCGTCATGGCCCAGGCTTCCCGCCTCTGCGCGTTTGGTGTTGCGCATCGGTGGTCTTCGGGCCTGCGGCTGATGTCTTGCCCGCAGGGTCAGCTCGACTCCCGACGGTACTCCTGCAGGGGGCGTCGGGCAAGCGACTCGCATCGAGCGATCAGACGGTGACGACGAGTTTGCCTCGCGTGTGCCCATCGAGCATGTAGCGGATCGCCGCGGCGACCTCGCTGAGCGGGTAGGACCGGTCGATGGCAGGTGCGAGCCGCCCCGAGTCGATGAGCCCCCGCAGGACCATCAGGTCCTCGGTGTTCTCCGAGGCGACGAAGGTCCCGAGCTTCTGGCCTACGAACGGGGAGAGCAGGAGCGCCCGGAACTGACGGTCGACGCCGCCGAGCCATCGCCCGTCCGTCTCGCCGCCGACGATGACGAGCCTGCCCCGGGGGGTGAGCGCGCGCCGGAGATGCGCGAGCCGACGGTTGCCTCCGATATCGAGGATCACGTCGTAGCGGTGCTCGCCATCGGCGAAGTCGTCGCTGCTGTAGTCGATGACGTGATCGGCGCCGAGGGCTCGGACCGCGTCCACCTTCGCGGCGCTACACACACCGGTGACCTCGCCTCCGAAGGACTTGGCGATCTGGATGGCGAAGGTGCCCACGCCTCCCGACGCGCCGACGATCAGCACTCTCCGCCCGGCCTGGACCTGTCCGTGGTCCCGAACCGCTTGGAGAGCGGTGAGGGCGGAAATGGGGACGGCTGCCGCCTGATCGAAGGACAGGTTCGCCGGCTTGGGCGCGAGCCTGTCCGGCCGAGCGCGTGCGTACTCGGCGAACGAGGCTTCGCCGATCCCGAACACCGCGTCGCCCGGCTTGAAGCCCGTCACGCTGCTACCGACGGCCTCGACAGTCCCCGCGAGGTTCCGGCCCGGGTTGCGGTACTTCGGCCTCCACAGGCCGAATCCCGCCAGGCGAATGGGATAGGGCAGGCCGGCCATCACGTGCCAGGTGCCTCGGTCGACGCTGGTGGCGTGCACGCGCACGAGGACCTCGTCCGCTTCGATCGCAGGCGTATCGATCTCGTCGATTCGAAGGACGTCCTCGGGCGCGGGGCCGTACTCGTCCTGGACGATCGCCGTCATCGTCTTGCGGCCCGCAGTCATGAGGCACGGGCACCGTATCGATGCTCCGCCACTGAGCGCGTCGACCTCGCGAAGTGCGCGAGTTGTCAAGGATCCTGTCGGGGGCCGGTGGTCGGACTACACTGGGTCGATCGTGCCGGGCAACGGGCCTGGCGTTCGGCAGTGCCAGCGTCCGCAGTCGTTGCTCATCGGCACCTCCGCGCTTCGCAACGCACAGGAGGTAACACCCATGGCAACTGGAACCGTGAAGTGGTTCAGCGACGAGAAGGGGTTCGGGTTCATCACGCCTGACGAGCCGGGCAAGGATCTCTTCGTCCATCACCAGGGCATCGTGGGCGAGGGCTACAAGTCGCTCCCCGAAGGCGCCAAGGTGTCCTATGACGCCGAGGTCGGCGACAAGGGCCCGAAGGCCGTCAACGTCACGGCGATCTGACCGCGGGCATCTCGCCCGGATGAGGTCGGAGGCGTCGCCCCCGCAGAAAGACGTGCCAATGCAGGCCATCAGCATCAAGAAGACCATCCGCGAACTCGACGCGATCAACACGAAGCTCGCCACGCAGCGCGTGACAGGCCCCGCGCGGCTCGCGCTGCTGCGCCGCCAGGCGGAGCTGGGCGACCTGCGGGACGCGGCGCAGGACGCCCTGCGTAGGGCCGCCGCGGCGGGCGGCTGAGGTGGAGCACCGGCTCGCCGAGCTGACCATGCAGGCCGAGCACGCGCGACGGCGCCTGGACCTCTATCGCGCGCGCGCCTACGGCTTGCGGCCGGTGAGCGAGGGCCGGATGCGGGAGCTGGAGCGCGAGGCCGCCTCAGCGGACGAGCGCCTGCGCGCCGCGCGCCGCGCCCGACACGGGCTTGCATGATCGATGACGACCACATCCGCGATCTGATCGCAGGGCTGGCACGGCCGCATTGCTCCGGAGGCGATGTCGTCGAGCGAGCAGCGATTCTCGCCGCGGGTTCGGACGCGGCCGCGATGGTCGAGTGGATCATCGCCCATGGCGGAGCGCCCGAGGCGCCAGCCGCCGTGACGACCCCAAGCGGTCTGCACGGCGCGCGCCAACACGACAACCGTCGCGTGGCTCTGCCGAGCCGCTACGTGCTGCCGGCCGGGGCGCTCCGCTGACGGCGGGGCCGGCGCGAGTGGCAGCGCTACGCCGTGGCAGTGTCTGCGGACTGACAGGTGGCCGGGGGTCTGGCCCGGCGTGTTGAAGGCTCAAAGGCCGCGCCGCCCACCGAAGGACGTCACATGGCCTCATCGCAGGACTCGCGCAAGCAGCACACCCCCGGCTATCGGGAGGCCGCCGAGCAGGCACTCCAGCAGCTCGACTGGGTCATCAGCTATCTCCATCGGATCCGAAAGCCGGGTATCGCTCGGGCACTACAGGCGAATCGGGAGGCGATCAGCAAGAAGTACAGGCTCTAGGCAGCCGATCTGCGCGCGCACCTGTCGGACCAGCGGCTCGCACGCGGACACGTCGCGAACCGTCTCGGCAAGTTTGGCGCCGCAGGGCCGTTGTGCGCTGCATGCGCACGTTCCGCCGGGTGACCGGCCTTCTCGTCCTCGCGATCGCCTTCGGCGCCGTGCCCGGCGCGGCGGTCGCTGCCAAACCCGCCGCAAAGCACGGCCGCGGCGCCGCCACCGCGGCCGGGTTCTCCTTCGGCCAGCCGCAGGCCACGACGGTCGGCGCGAAGGGCTGCGGGACGAACCCCGACGGTGAGCCCGCGATCCATGTCTCGCGCGCGAACGACGTCTTCCTCGGCTCCGAGCGCGGCGTGGGGAGCGGTTCTGACGCGTGGCGTGCGCTAGGAGGCCTGGGTGGCCCGGGGGCGAGCGCGTGCGGGCAGGCCGAGTACCGCGGTCAGCCGAACGGGTTCGGCGGTGTCGGCGCCTCCGGTGGCGACATCGACGTCGCGATCGCGCCTGCCAGGAATCCGGCCGGTGTGTTCAACGTCTACGTCGCCAGTCTTAACCTGGCGTCGATCAACGTCGCGACCTCCCAGGATCGCGGCACGACGTTCTCGCAGGTGCCGGTGGTCGAGGGCGTGCCGGTCGACGATCGCGAGTGGATCGCCGCCTACGGGTCCAGCACGGCGCTGCTGAGCTACCACGACATCGTCACCAACAACATCGACGTGCTGCGCTCCGACGACGGCGGCACCACGTACGTGCAGACCGCGCGCGCGATTCCCGACTCGGACTACAAGGCCCAGAACAACGAGCTCGGCAACCTCGTGATCGACCACCGCAACGCCCCAGCGGGCGCGGCGCCGGGCGACTTCTTCGCCTACCAGTCGTTCGTCGCCCCGCACGACGCCAACGACTCGAACTACGACGAGGCGTTCGTCGCGGTCTCCACTGACGGCGGCAGGACGTTCACGGATCGGCCGGTCCCCTGCTCCTTGACCAGGGGCAAGGACCTCGACCACAACTTCCCCAACGTCTCGGTCGCTCCCGACGGGTCGCTCTGGTACGCGTGGTCGGACGACCGCAACGTCCGGACGGCGGTCTCGCATGACCACGGCCAGACGTGGTCCTGCTCGGGCAACGTCGCGACCGGCCTCAAGCGCGGCATCTTCCCGTGGCTGGCGGCGACGTCGGCCGGCGTGGACCTCGTCTTCTACGGGACGCCGGACGCCAACGGCCCCAACATGACCTGGTATGCGGAGTTCGCCCAGAACACCGCGGGCACGACCGGCGGGTGGGGCGCCCCCCAGGCGATCACCTCGGTCCACAAAGGCGACGTCTGCGAGGGCGGCATCTCCTGCACGGGCGGACGGCAGCTGCTCGACGACTTCGGTGTGGACACCGACGGCTCAGGCTGGGCGCACATCGCCTACTCGCACGACTCGCCCGACCTCAACGGACCGGGCACCTACACCGGCTACGCGGTCCAGACCGGCGGCACCCGGGTCGGCGTCCCCAACTAGGAGCGCCGGCTCGAAGTCAAGCCGTCTCGGGAGTGGGCGGGGGCTCCGGTGCGACAGGAGCCTCGTCCGGCTCCGCCAAGCCGCCGACGCTGGTGCGGCCGTACCCTTCGGCTTCGGGGTGGCCGTGCTCGCCGGCGGTCATGGCGAACTCCTCCTCGGGCGAGAGCACGAGCCTGTGGCGGCCGGCGAGCGCGAAATACAGCAGCGCGACGAGGTAGACGATGGCGACGCCGTAGACGCCCGGCCGGTAGTCGTCGTTGTAGAGGATCGCCCCGAGCGAGCAGAGAGCGATCACGCCGGCGACGGCCGCGCCCCCCACGCCGACGGGGCTGCGGTACGGCCGGGCGATCTGCGGCAGCCTGCGCCGCAGCATGATGAAAGAGGTGCACTGCATGAAGTACGAGATCACGGCGCCGAAGACGGCCATGTAGAGCAGCGACGCGCCGACCTTCGACGTGCCGTTCTTGTAGATGACATACGCGGCGATCCAGCCGAGGACGGCGCCGAGGATCAGCGCGACGTGCGGCGTCTGGCGGGTCCCGTGCGTCACGGACAGCGGGTGCGGGTAGTAGCCCGCCCGCGACAGCGAGAAGATGTTGCGCCCGTAGGCGAAGATGATCGTGTGGAAGCTGGCGACGAGGCCGGCCACCGCGACCAGGCCGAGCAGCGACGCCGACGTACCCGAGCCGAAGACCGTCTTGAGGCCGTCGAGCAACGGCTCTGAGGACTCGCCGATCGCCTTGGCGCCCGGGTGGATCCCGGAGTTCAGGAACAACACGAGGAAGCCGGTGACGACGAGCGTGTTGAGCCCCCAGACCGTCCCGCGCGGGATGTCGCGTTTGGGGTCGGCGGATTCCTCGGCTGCCAGCGGCAGCTCCTCGATCGCGAGGTAGAACCAGATCGCGAACGGCAGCGCGTAGAAAACGCCGGACACGCCGTCGATGAACCAGTGGCCGCCGTTGGTGTCGATCGCCCAGCGGTTGAGGTCGAACTTCGGGATCGCGCCGATGAAGAAGACGGCGAGGATGGCCAGCGAGAGGAAGCAGATGAGAACGGTGAAGCGGAAGCTCGCCACCACGCCCACGAAGTTCAGCCCGACGAAGATCGCGTAGAAGATCAGCCACCAGACCGGCTGCGAGAGGGTGAAGCCGAACAGGTCGTCGCTGATCGCGTTCATGTAGCCGCCGATCCCGACGACGACGACCGCCGGCGTGACGACGTACTCGATCGTCTCGGCCACGCCGGTCGCGAAGCCGCCCCACGGACCCATCGCGGACCGCGCGAACGAGTAGGCGCCGCCGGTGTGCGGCAGGGCCGGTGACATCTCGGCGATCGAGAAGCACAGGCCGTAGTACATGACCGTGATCACCAGGGTCGCGACGAGCAGCCCGCCGAAGCCGTACGCGAGCCCGAAGTTCCACCCGAAGAAGTCGCCGGAGATGACCGCGGCCACGCCCAGCGCCCACAGCGACCAGACGCCCGCGTGGCGGCGCAGCCTCCGCTTGTCGAAGTAATCCTGATCGGCCTCGCGATACGTGACCGGCCCGAGCCTGCGACGCTCCGTCATCTCAGTCCCCCTTCATGTGACTCTCGGCACGATCCTCGCACCGGCGCCGGACACCGGTCAAGAGCGCCGTCGCCACTTGCCCCGCAGCGCCCTGGGAGGGACACTTCACCCAGGTGCTGCGAGATGTCATGGGCGTCGTGCATCGCCTTGCCGCCCCGCCGGTGGCGCACAACGACGCGCCGGCGTCATCGCCCCATTCCGTTGCGCCTCGACGACGGCTGCTGCGCGGCCGGAGACACGATCTCCGGCACCGTCGGCGGCCTCACCGGCGGCGGATCGGTCGCGCTCATACGTGTCGAGCGGCGCCCCCGCCATCGTCGAGAGCTCACGATCGCCGAGGTCCCGGCGACATGGCCCGGTGACCCGTTCCGGCTGACCGTCCCGGATGCCGCGCTGCCGAGCACGGCAGGCGAGCAGTGTGCGCTGGCGTACGTCGTTCGCGCGCGGGATGCCGGCGCCTCAGCCTGCGTCGATGTCGTCGTCGTGGCCAGCGCGCGCCCGCGCGTGGCCCGCGGATCGTTCCCAGCCGATCGACTCCTGGCCAACTGGGACGCGCGGCACTTCCACATCGAGCTCTCGGAGGCGCAGCTGCACGGTGGCGGGCGCGTCACCGGCCGCATCCACCGCCACGGCACCTGGGCGCCGGGGACGATCATCGTCACCGCGCAATGCCTGGAGTGCTGGACCTCGTCGTCCGCCCTCCCGCACGGAGCGCCGCCGCCATGGCATGTCGTCCCGCTCTGGAAGCAGGCGCAGCCGCTGCCCGTCGATCCCGACGCGACGTGGGCGCCGTTCGGCTTCGAACTGCCCGACGGGCTGCCGAGAGCCGTCGAAGCGCCGACGATCGCGTGGCGCTACGAACTGCGCGCGCAGCGAATCGTCCCGCACTGGTTCGACGAGACCGCCGCCCTGACGCCCCTACTGTTTCCGGGAGCCTGGCCTGGGGGCTAGTCGCCGAGCGGAGTGCGGCCCCGTGAGCGCGGAGGCAGTGGCCTGCTCAATCGTGCCCAGACTCGCGCCGACCGGTGGCCATCAGGCTATCGGCCACCGGGCCGTGGTAGGCATCGCGCAGGTCCCAGCCGCACGCCGTGCACTCCATGCTGCCGGTCGGCGCCGGCACGCCGCAGCGCGGACACTTCGACTCCGGTGGTTCCTCGTGGCGAAGGAAGCGTCGGAACAGCCCCATGTCTCACCTCACCAGTCGCCCTGGGTGACCGCGAACGACGGTCTCCCTCACTGCACGCTACGCGTCGGCATACGCCGCGCAATGGGTACTAATCGCCATGTGTCCGTGTGGCACGATCGCGGGGTGGGTCGGCACAGCCTGTTCTGGCGGCTGTTCGCCGCGTACGCGGCGGTCGGCGCCGCCGCGGTCACCGTGCTGGTCCTCGCCCCGATCTCCGTATCCGTACCGACCGCGCCGCGCGAGATCGTCGTCCTGCTCGTCGGGTTCGCGATCGCCCTCGTCGTGTACCTCGTCGTCCTGGCGCGCGTGCTTGCGCCGCTCGAGCGGCTGACGCGGCTGATGCAGCGAATCGATCCGCTCACGCCCGGTCGCCGGCTGGATGAGGTGGGCGGCGACGCCGAGGTGGTCGCGCTCACAGAGGCGTTCAACGAGATGCTCGACCGGCTGGAGACCGAGCGCCGCGAGAGCGCCCTGCGCGCCGTCGCGGCCCAGGAGGCGGAACGCCGCCGCATCGCGCGCGAGCTGCATGACGAGATCGGCCAGACGTTGACGGGGCTCGCCCTGCGCAGCGCGGCGATCGCGCGACGCGCGCCGCCCGGCATTCGCACCGAGCTCGAGGACATGCGCAATGCCGCGCGCCAGGGTGCGGACGACGTCCGCACGATCGCCCGCGCTCTCCGGCCCGAAGTGCTGGACGAGCTCGGGCTGCGCAGCGCTCTGGTCGCCCTCAGCCGGACGCTGGCGGAGCGGAGCGGACTCGTCGTGGAGCGCGCGCTCGACGAGGACCTCGCGCTGTCCGCCGAGTCGGAGCTCGTCATCTACCGGATCGCGCAGGAAGCCCTCACCAACGTCGTCCGACACGCTCACGCGTCGCGCGTCCAGATCCGCCTGTGCGGCGTGGGCGACGGCGGCGTCACGCTGACCGTCCGCGACGATGGCATCGGACCACCTCCGGACACCGTCGCCGATGCGACGGGCATCCGCGGAATGCGCGAGCGAGCGCTGCTCGTCGACGGCGAGCTCTCCATCCGCGCCGCGCTGCCGCGTGGAACCGAGCTCAGATTGTGGCTCCCCAACCCCATGCGCCGGTGACGGTCCCGCTGGTCACCCGCGTGTTGATCGCCGACGACCACCCGATCGTCAGGCGCGGTCTGCGCGAGCTGCTCGACCCGGAGCCCGACTTCCGGGTCGTCTCGGAGGTGGGCGACGGCGCCGAGGCGGTGCAGCGGGCGCTGGCGGGCGACATCGAGCTCGCGATCCTCGACGTGGCGATGCCTCGGCTGACAGGGCTCCAAGCCGCCCGCGAGCTCGCCATGCGCCGGCCGGAGCTGCGGATCCTGATCCTCTCGATGCACGAGAACGAGCAGTTCTTCTTCGAGGCGCTCAGCGCAGGCGCCTCCGGTTACCTGGTGAAGACCAGGGCCGCGCCGCCATGCGCGGGCGCGCATTCATGCATGCGGGCGCCGTCACCGCGCTCGTCCGCGACCACCTGGACAACATCGAGCGCGGATCGCCCGCCGGCGACGCGGAGCCGCTGACGCCGCGAGAGCTCGAGGTCGTCAAGCTCGTCGCCGAGGGCCGCACCAGCGACGAGATCGCCGAGCTGCTCTCGATCAGCCGCAAGACCGTCGACCGCCACCGCGCGAACGTCCTCGACAAGCTCGGCATGCGCAACCGCGTCGACGTCACGCGCTACGCCATCCGGCGCGGCTTGGTCATGCCTTGAGCGCCGGGTACCCTCGGCCTAGCACCGTGGGACGGGGACGACGGAGCCGCACTTCAGACGGGATCGCGCAGAGGATCCGTTGGCCGCTGCTCGGCGGGAGTGCCATGGCAGTGGTCGCCGTCCGCGCGCGCCGGCGCGTCCGGTTCCTCGCTCGGTCAGCACGACACTGGCGGCGTCGGTCCCGGTCGCAGTGGCCGCTGCCTTTCCGCGCGGGCGGCCGCGGCACGTCCCTACGACCGGCCCGAGCGGCTTCGAGCGCGCGGGGAGTGCGACCTGCGCGACCGAACGGCCGGTGCGGGTCGTCCGGCGGCGAGGTCCGTCGCCGCAGGACGAGGTTTGTGAGCGTCCCGGTGATGAAGGTCGTGGCCGTGCCGGCGCAGAATCCCGCCAGCGCGACCAGCGAGCGAAGGGCGGCCGTCCAGTGGGCTTGCGAGGACGATAGCCAGCGGTCGCTCACCGGGCGTTCGTGCCCACCGGCGTGCGCGTCGTCGGGCCATTGCCGACGACCGCTCCTGCCGGCGCGTCGCTCGTGTCCTGCTGAACCGCACGCAGCTCTCCCATGGGCAGCACGTCGCGCGCGAAGGTCTTGTTCAGCACGATGGCGGCCGAGGTGTACCAGGCGCACGCGGCGGTCGCGATGCCAAACGCGCCGCCGAGCTCGAAGAGCAGGTCCGAGCCGAGCGCCTTGCCGAGTCCGAGAAGTACGTAGGCCGGCCACAGCGTGAGGAACACGGCCTGCACCGCGATGCTGA
The DNA here is from genome assembly GCA_005883905.1 of Actinomycetota bacterium. Lineage (GTDB taxonomy): Bacteria > Actinomycetota > Thermoleophilia > Solirubrobacterales > Solirubrobacteraceae > AC-49. The sequence continues at coordinate 2,292 of VAYD01000055.1, read as the reverse complement.
CGCGGAACGATGCGATCCACATGTAGAACGAGAACACCGCCCAGCTGAACAGGTACAGGGCGAGCGCGCCGGCCTGATGATCGGCCGGGATCTTGCCGAGGAACTGGCTCTGGAGCAGGTAGAACGAGATCCAGAAACCGCCATAGGAGCTCAGCGCCACGGCGGCGAAGGTGTCGTTCTTGATGAACGCCCACATGCCGGCGAGCAGCTGCACGATGCCGCCGTACGCGAGCGCGAGGCCGAGCACGACCGGAGCGTCGACGTCGTCGAGGATGCCGACGTTCACGATCGAGAGGACCATCGTGGACAGCGCGAAGGCGGCGAGTCCGAGTGCGGCCGGCTCGGACACGAACCGGGCCGGGCCGAGCTCGGCCTTCATCCCACGCGGTTGAGCCGACGAGGTGCTGACAGACATGGCTTCCTCCTGGAGACGATTGGATTTGCCGCTGGCCATACCCCCGGCCTCAGCGCCGGCTTGCTCCCCGCGTCACGCCGCGTACGTCCGGTGTCGGCCGGCATACGCGCGCTCGGGGTAGGTGCGTGGCACCGCCTGATCGCCGCGGAGCGCGAGCTGGATGACCTGCGCGAGATGCAGCGCCTTGCGCTCGCTTCCGTGGGCGATCTGCGAGCGGCACGAGAACCCGTCGGTGATGATCAGCGTGTCCGGGCCGGCGGACCGGACCTCGGGGAGCAGCACGCGTTCCCCGGCCTTGACCGAGACCTCGTACTTGTCGCCGGCCTCGTAGCCGAACGATCCAGCGAGCCCACAGCATCCCGTGTCGAGCACTCGATGGTCGAGGCCGAGGACGTCGAGGACCTGTTCGTCGCAGCTCGTGTCCGCGGTCGCGCGCTGATGGCAGTGCAGGTGCACGAGGGCGCGTTGCTGGAGCGTCGGCGCCGGCCACTCGGGCGCGTGGCGCGTGAGGTGCTCGGCGAGCGAGCAGGTGAGTCTCCGCAGGCGCTTGGCGCGACGACCGGCGTGCCGGCGCGGATCTCGTCTCGGAGCGCCGCGAGCACGCGTCGGAGCTGGCGCTTGGCGAGCGTCAGCATGCCGTAGTCGTAGAGCGGCCGGCCGCAGCAGAGGGGCTGCTGCGGGACTACGACGTGGTGGCCGGCGGCCTCGAGGACCTCGACTGCCGCGATCGCGACCTCGGGCTCGAAGAAGTTCGTGAACGTGTCAGGCCATAGGAGGACCCGCGGGCGGCCGCCGGGAGCCCGTTCGCCGCGGGCGGTGAACCAGTCCTTGAACGTTCCTGGGGCGAAGGCCGGAAGGGAGCGTTCGGGTGCGATTCCCGCGAACTGCTTGGCCGCACTCGCGAATGGCGCGCGCTGTGTGACGACGTTGGCCAGCCTCGGCGCATGCGAGGCCACGCGCGCCGTCCACGGCAGCAGGCCGAGCGCGTAAGCGTGCCGTGGACGCAGCCGGCGCGCGTAGTAGTGCGAGAGGAACTCGGCCTTGTAGGTGGCCATGTCGACGCGCACCGGGCACTCGTGCTTGCAGCCCTTGCAGGCCAGGCACAGGTCGAGCGACTCCTTGACCGCCTCCTGGCGCCAGCCGTCCTGGAGCGCGTCACCCCGCATCATCTCGAACAGCAGGCGGGCGCGGCCGCGCGTGGAGTGCTGCTCTTCGAGCGTGACCTGATAGCTCGGGCACATCACGCCGGACTGGTCGCGGCAGGCGCCGACGCCGAAGCAGCGCTCAGCGGCAGCGCCGAAGGAGCCGCCGTCCTCCGGGAAGCTGAAGCGGGTACGGACCGGGCGGCTGCGGTAGTCGGGGCCGGTCCGCAGGTACGTGTCGAGCGGGTAGGGGTCGACGACCTTTCCGGGGTTCATCCCGCCGCCGGGGTCGAAGATGCGCTTGAACTCGCGGAACGCCTGGATCAGCTCGGGGCCGTACATGCGGTCGAGCAGCTCGGCGCGGGCGTGGCCGTCGCCGTGCTCGCCGGACAATGAGCCGCCGTACTTGGAGCAGACGAGCTCCGCGGCGTCCTCCATGAAGGCGCGGTAGTTGGCGACGCCCTCCGGAGTGAGGAAGTCGAAGTCGATGCGACTGTGCACGCAGCCGTGGCCGACGTGGCCGAACAGCGCCGCGACCCGGCGGCCGTGCCTGTCGCAGAGCGCCTCGAGGTCGCGCAGGTAGTCCCCGATCCGCTCCGGCGGCACGGCCGCGTCCTCCCACGACGGCCAGCCCGGGTGCTCGCCTGGGACCTTGCTGTGGCCGACCCCGCCCTCGCGGATCTCCCACACCTGCGCGATCTCCTCCGGCGACTCGTAGAGCTTCAGGCCGACATG
>VAYD01000364.1 GCA_005883905.1 Actinomycetota bacterium | reverse complement strand
CTCGAAGCGACGAGACCTTCATCGACACGGGCGGCCGCGAGGTCCGCGTGAGCAGCGCCGACCGCGTGATCTTCCCGGCGACCGAACGCACGCCCGAGCTGACCAAGCTCGACATCGTCAGGTACTACGTCGCCGTCGAGGGCGGCATCATGCGCGCGCTGCGCCGGCGCCCGACGACGCTCGAGCGCTGGCCGAAGGGCGTGCAGCCGGGGATGGTGCTGGCGACGCGCGAGGACCCGCGCAGCGGCGACGCGTTCTTCCAGAAGCGGGTCCCCAACGGCGCGCCGGACTACGTCGAGACGGCGCGGATCGAGTTCCCGTCCGGCCGCACCGCCGACGAGATCTGCCCGACCGAGGTGGCCGTCGTCGCCTGGTGCGCGCAGATGGGGACGATCACGTTCCACCCCTGGCCGGTGCGCAGCGCCGACCTCGACCACCCCGACGAGCTGCGGCTCGACCTCGACCCGCAGCCGGGCACCGACTTCGCCGACGCCGTCCGCGTCGCGACCGTGGCCAAGGAGCTGCTCGCGGACCTCGGCTACGTCGGGTTCCCGAAGACCTCCGGCGGCCGTGGGATCCACATCTACGTCCGGATCGAGCCGCGCTGGACCTTCACCGACGTGCGCCACGCGGCGATCGCGTTCGGGCGCGAGCTGGAGCAGCGCTGCCCCGGCGAGGTCACCACCAAGTGGTGGAAGGAGGAGCGCGGCGAGCGCATCTTCGTCGACTACAACCAGAACGCGCGCGACCGGACGATCGCGTCCGCCTACAGCATCCGGCCGAAGCCCGGCGCACCCGTGTCGGCGCCGTTTGCGTGGGACGAGCTCGACCGCGTGCAGCCCGAGCACTTCACGGTCGCGACGATGCCGGAGCGGTTCGTGCAGGTCGGCGACCTGCACGCCGCGATCGACGACGTCGCGCATTCCCTGCAGCCGCTGCTCGACCTCTACGAGCGCCAGGGCGACGAGGACATGCCGTACCCGCCCGACTATCCCAAGATGCCGGGCGAGCCCAAGCGCGTGCAGCCGTCGCGCGACCGCGACCGGCGACCCTAAGGCGACGCCTGCGGCAGCTTCTTCGTCTTCGCGGGGTTGGAGGCCGGCGGCACGACCGGGCCGATGTCGCCGTCCGGCGCCTCGTCGAGGTCGACGATCACCGGCGCGTGGTCGCTCGGACCTTTGCCCTTGCGCGCGTGGCGGTCCACCCACGCGGCCTTGACGCGGCCGGCGACGTCGTCGCTGGCCAGCACGAGGTCGATCCGCATCCCCAGGTCCTGGTGGAACATCCCGGCCCGGTAGTCCCAGTAGGTGAAGACACGCTCGGTGTCCGGCCAGCGCTCGCGCACGATGTCGCGCAGCCCGGCTGCCTGCAGCTGCGCGAGCGCCTCGCGCTCCGGCGCGGTGACGTGCGTCTGGCCGATGTACGCCTCGGGATCGAAGACGTCCTCGTCGGTCGGCGCGATGTTCATGTCGCCGAGCACGATCGTCGGCCGCGGGCCGTGTTGGATCATCTCGGTGAGCGATGCGAGCCAGGCGAGCTTGTAGCGGTAGTGATCCGAGTCCGGTGTGCGGCCGTTGGGCACGTAGACGCACACGACACGGATGCCGCCGCAGGTCGCCGAGACGGCGCGCGCCTCCGGGTTCGGGAACCCGGGTCCGCCCTCGATGCCCGTGACGACGTCCTCGAGGCCGACGCGCGAGAGGATCGCCACGCCGTTCCAGGTCGCCTCGCCGTACGCCGCGACGGCGTAGCCACGCGCTTCGAGATCGGCCCCGAGCAGCTCGGCGAACGGCTCGTCGGCGAGCTTGGTCTCCTGCAGGCACAGGACGTCCGGCCGACGCTCGCCGAGCCAGGGGAGCAGCCGCGGCACCCGCTGCTTGAGCGAGTTCACGTTCCAGGTGACGATCCGCATCCCGGTCAAGGTACCTCGCGATGTCCCGCGTTGGATTCCGGCGCTGCCCCGGATCACAAGGGGCATGAACACCAAAACACGCTGGGTTCTCGCCCTCACCGGAATCGGATCGATGATGGCGGCGATCGACACGCTGGTGGTGTC
>VAYD01000363.1 GCA_005883905.1 Actinomycetota bacterium | reverse complement strand
AGGACGAGTTGCGCAGGAGCCGGCCGAGCTCGCCGCCGCGGATCTCGCGGCCGACCTCGCACGCGAACTGGAACTGCAGCCGGCGGTCGTCGATCGACCATGAGCGGTTGTTCTCGAGGTACAGCCCATGGTCGGTGTCGGCGATCAGGTCGGCGAGCGAGCCGGCGTCGCCGGGCTCGAGGTTCACGTTCGTCATGCGCACGATCGGCTGGCGCGCGAAGCCGTGGGCGCGCGCGCAGCCGCCGCTCTCCTGCAGGCCGACCGCCGCGGCGGACTCGCGGTTCGACAACGTGGCCTGCAGCACTCCGCCGGCGATGAGCGGCGTCCGCTTGCCGGCGACGCCCTCGTCGTCCCACCCGAACGACCCGAGGCCGCCGGGCGCGGTCGCGTCGGCGGTGACGTTCAGCAGCTCGGAGCCGTACCGCAGCGAGCCGAGATCGGCCGGGGTGACGAAGCTCGTGCCGGCGTAGGACGCCTCGCCGAGCAGGATCCGGTCGAGCTCGAGCGCGTGGCCGATCGACTCGTGCACCTGCAACGCGACCTGCTGGGCGTCGATGACGAGCGTCGTGATCTCCTCGGGGCACACCGGGGCGGTCAGCAGCGCGATCGCCTCCTCGGCGATGCGCCCCGCGTGGCCGGCGAGGTCGAGCTCGAGCACGTGCTCCCACCCGGCGGCGGCGACGTGCCCGCCGTGCGCGCTCGGGTACGAGCGCACCTGCAGCTCGCCGTCCCCGACCGCGACGGCCGCGATGCCGCCGCCGCACTCGGTGAGCACCTGGGTGCACACGGCGCCCTCGGTCGACGCGAACGCCTTGCTCGTGCGAATCGCCGTGCAGCTCGCCGACGTGCGCACGATGCGCTCGTCGCCGCGCATCGGCTCCTCGGCGGCGAAGAGGTGGGCGAGGCGCTCGTCGAGCGAGATCGCGAACGGGTCCTGCTCGCACGGGCCCTCCCAGTGGCCGCTCGCCGGCGGTCCGGCCGACGCGAGCGGAGTGGCAGGCGCTGACGGCTGCGCCTCGGCGATCGCGAGCGCGCGGGCAAGCGCGACCTCGGCGCCCGCGGCGGAGATGTCGCGCGTTGCGGCGAAGCCCCAGCCGCCGCCGATCCGGGCGCGGACGCCGATGCCTTCGGACTCGCCGGCCGAGACGTCCTCGACGTCGCCGTTGAGGACCGACACGTGCTCGGAACGGTCGTGGACGAGCCGCGCCTCGGCATACGAGCAGCGGCCCTGGGCCTTGCCCATCAGCTCCTGGAGCAGGTCCGCGGTCACCATGCCTGCCGGTAGAGCTCGAGGAGCTCTGCTTCGTCGGCCCGTGGTGGCGTGAGGTCGAGCTCGGCGCGCTGCGCGCCGGCGCGCGCGCACTCGGCGAGCTTCTCCTCGGCGACGCCGATCTTGCGGATCCCGTCGGCGCCCGCGTGCTCCGCCAGCCGGCGCGCCAGGTCGCGCAGCGACGCGTCCGGGTCGACGTAGCCGGGCCGCCGGCGCTCGAGCGCGCCGATCGTGTACGGCAGCACCGCGGCATTCGCCTGCCCGTGTCCGGCCCCGCCGACGCGCACGAGCGTCTGCGACATCACGTGGCTCAGCCCGTACCAGGCGGCGTCGATCGCGTAGCCGCTCAGCAGCGCGGCGAGCGCCAGGTGGTCGCGCTGAATGTCCTCGATCTCGCCGGCGTAGGCGGCGTCGATCAGCCGCGCGGCCTCGCGCGCAGCGAGCGTCGGCACCGGGCTCGCCATCGTCGTGCACTGCGCCTCGACCGCGTGGGCGAGCGAGTTCGCGGCGCTGGCGGCGAGCTCCGCCGGCGGCTGCGACGCGCACAGCGCCGGGTCGTTGAGGACGAACGCCGGGCGGATGCGCTTCGCGTCCGCGATGCCCGCCGGCGTGCGGTGGATCTTCGTCATCTCCGCGGCGCTGAGTGTCGTGGGGATCGCGCCCGCGGGCCGTCCGGTCGCGCCCCCGACGGCCTTGGCCGTGTCGACGACGCGCCCGCCGCCGAGCCCCACGACCATCCCCTCGCGACCGACGTTCGGCAGCAGCTCGGCGCTCAGCTCGTCGACGAGCCCCGGCCCGACCAGATGCACTTCGGCCGCCGCCTCGACGACGGCGGGCGCATCAGTCTGCGCCCGCTCGGTCGTCAGCAGCACGTAGCCGTCGGGCAGCAGCTCCACCGCCTCGGCGATCCGCCCGCGCCCGAAATGGATCGCCCGCTCGCCGTCGTGCCAGGTGAAGCCGCTCACCGGCGGCACGCTACGACATTTGGGTCTGACCCTTTTGTCGCACTGAGATCAGCGCGGCGACGAGCAGCAGCGCCGCCGGCGCAAGGAGCAGGCCGACCGAGGCGGCGCTGACCAGCGAGAACGCGAGCCAGGTGACCGTGATCGACGTCGCCGGCCATCGCGGCGCGCCGCTCGAGCAGGTGCGGTGCAGCGACCACCAAGCCAGCGCGGCGACGAGGAGCGGCAGCGCCACGAGGGCGACCTGGACGGGATCGCCCGCGTGCGCGAGCGGGTCGCCGTTCGAGTACGCCGTCCCGAGCAGCGACCATGCGAAGAATCCCGCGCCCCACGCGACCGCCGTGGTCGCGAACAGGAACGCGGGCTTTCTCACGCCGAGGGTCCGGTCACGGCCGCGCTGTCTGCCGACGCCCCGTCGGACGACGCCGCGACCGGGCTCTTGTCCGGGTTCCAGGAGTACGCGTACTCGGGCTTGTCGTTCGCCTGCCACAACGTCGTCAGCCGCAGCGGGCGGAACGTGTCCCACATGACCGCGAGCTCGCTCGTGGCCTTCGCGCCGAGCGCCTTCTCGACGGTCCCCGGCTGCGGGCCGTGAGGCAGACCCGACGGGTGCAGCGTCAGGCAGCCGATGTCCACGCCCTTGCGCGCCGCGTAGTCGCCCTCCGCGTAGAAC
>VAYD01000362.1 GCA_005883905.1 Actinomycetota bacterium | reverse complement strand
CCGGTGCAGCCACCCGCCGACGCGACCGGCCTGCACTCCGCGGCGACGGCGATGGGCGCGCGCGACGGCGACTTCGAGCCTCGGCTCGTCGTGGAGCGCGCACCGGGGCATACGCCGGGCATGGAGTACGACATCGGCGAGGGCGCGGTGATGGGCCGCGGCGACCAGGCGGAGATCCGCCTCGAGGACCCGTTCGCCTCGTCACGGCACGCGAAGCTGACGCGCCAGGGCGGCATCGTCGTGCTCGAGGACCTCGGCTCCACCAACGGCACCTACCTCAACGAGGAGATCCTCGCCGGACCACAGCCGCTGCACGCCGGCGACCGGGTCCGCATCGGGGACTCGGAGTTCACGTTCGTCACGAGCTGATGCTGCGCGTCGCCGAACATGCAGAGCGCACCGACACGGGCCGCCAGCGCAAGGGCAACGAGGACGCGTACTTCGCGCGTTCGCCGCTGTTCGCGGTCGCCGACGGGATGGGTGGCGCGCAAGCCGGCGAGGTGGCGTCGCGCGCCGCGGTCGAGGCGTTCGAGCGCGGGCTCCCCGACGGCCCCGGCAGCGCGGAGGAGCGGCTCGCCGGGCTGGTGCTCGACGCCAACGAGCGGATCATCGAAATGGCCCGAGCCGACCGCGAGCGCGCCGGGATGGGGACGACGATGACCGCCGCCTACGTGGCCGAGGGCGACATCGCGATCGCGCACGTGGGCGACTCGCGCATGTACCGGCTGCGCGACGGCGAGCTCGAGCGCCTGACCGAGGACCACACGCTCGTCGCCGAGCTCGAGCGCCAGGGGAAGATCACCCAGGAGGAGGCCGGCCGGCACCCGCAGCGCTCGATCATCACGCGCGCCCTCGGCGCCGAGCACGACATCCAGGTCGACCATCACACGTGGCCCGCGCGCGACGGTGACGTCTACCTGATCTGCAGCGACGGGCTCATGATGTTCCCGGAGGAGGAGATCGCGGGGCTCGTGACCGGCGCGCCCGACCTGCGCACGGCCGCGCGCCAGCTCGTCGACGCCGCGAACGCCGGCGGGGGGCGCGACAACATCACGGTCGTGTTGTTCCGCGTGGAGGACGTCGGCGGACCCGCACTGGACCAGGACACGAGCGTCGGCATGAAGGCGGTCGCCGCGCCGCCGACCGCGGCCGAGCCGCCGAGCGCCGCGGCAGAGCCCACGCGTGTCGAGCCGCGCCGCCCGCGGATGCCGACGCTCACGCCGGCCGCGAAGCGACGTTCCCCCTGGCGGCGCCGCGTCACCGCGGGCGCGCTCGTGTTCCTGTTGATCATCGTCCCGATCGTGATCGGGATCTCGATCGCCGTGCGCAGCGTCTACTTCGTGGGAACCGACAACAGCGGCTTCGTGTCCGTCTACCAGGGCCTGCCCTACGACCTGCCGGCCGGCATCCACCTGTACCGCGAGCAATCCGCGTCCGGCGTCAGCGCCGCTTCGCTGACGTCCGCGCGCCGGGCGAAGCTGCTCGACCACAAGCTGCGCAGCGAGCGCGACGCCAACGACCTCGTCAAGCAGCTCGAGCTCGGGCAGCTGCAGCGATGAGGGCGCGCAACCGCGAGCTGCTGGCGCTGGTCCCGGCGTCGCTTCTGGTGACCGCCGGGTTCACGGCGATCTTCATCCAGCGCCACGACCTGCTCAGCAACGTCTCGCTGACCTACGGGCTGCTGTTCCTCGGCCTCTGCCTGGCCGCGCACATCGTGCTGCGGCTCACGCTGCCCTACGCGGACCCGTACCTGTTCCCGCTCGTCGCGCTGCTTGCGTGCTTCGGCCTGGTGATGATCTACCGGATCGACGACACGCTCGCGCGCCAGCAGGCGCAGTGGTTCGTGATCGGGCTGATCCTGTTCTCGGCGACGATCGTCACGCTGCGCGACTACCACGTGCTGGAGCGCTATCGCTACGTGATCGCGGCCACATCGCTGTTCCTCCTGCTGCTGCCGCGCGTCCCCGGCATCGGCTCGCAGGTCAACGGCGCCTACCTCGGCATCCACTTCGCCGGCACCACGTTCCAGCCGGCCGAGTTCGCGAAGATCGGCATCGTCGTCTTCCTCGCCAGCTACCTGCGCGACACGCGTCAGCTGCTGGTCACCGCCGGTACGCGGGTCCTGGGGGTCACGCTGCCGCCGCTGAAGCACTTCGGCCCGCTGCTCGTGGTCTTCGGCGCGGCGATGCTCGAGCTGCTGATCATCCGCGACCTCGGGTCGTCGCTGATGTTCTTCGGCGGCTTCCTGGCGATGCTCTACGTCGCGACCAACCGGCTGTCGTTCCCGGTGATCGGGCTGCTGATCTTCGCGCTCGGCGCGTGGTTCATCGGGACGCATACGCCGCACGTGCAGGACCGCATCGACGCCTGGCAGCACCCCTTCCGCGCGGCCCTCTACAACCGTCCGGGTGGGAGCTACCAGGTCGCCCAGTCGGTCTTCGCGCAGGCCGACGGGGGGCTGTTCGGCCGCGGCTTCGGCGAGGCGCTGATCGCGTATCCCTGCCAGATCGGCGGCCATGCCGCGACCTGCCCGTTGCTGCCGGCGTCGCAGACCGACCTGATCTACTCGGTGGTCACCAACGAGCTCGGCCTGTTCGGCGCCTGCGGGCTGCTGATCGTCTACGCGCTCGCCGTCGAGCGCGGCTTCCGCATCGCGATCCTGGCGCGTGACTCGTTCTCGAAGCTGCTCGCGGCCGGCCTGACGTCGGTGTTCGCCCTGCAGGTGTTCGTGATCGTCGGCGGCGTGACGCGCGCGATCCCGCTGACCGGCGTGACGCTGCCGTTCGTCTCCTACGGCGGCTCGTCGATCATGGCGAACTTCGTCCTGCTGGCGTTGCTGCTGCTCGTCTCCGACAAGGCGAGGCGGGATCCGCTGTGAACGCGCCGATCCGCCGCCTCTACGTGCTGTTCCTCGCGCTCTTCGCGGTGCTCGTCTACTTCACGTCGAAGAACGCCGTCTTCAACGCCGCGGCGCTGCGGGACAACACGCTCAACCGCCGCGCGCTGCTCGAGGAGCAACGCATCCGCCGCGGGACGATCCGCGCCGCCGACGGCACGGTCGTGGCGCGCTCGGTGAAGCAGCGCGGCGGCGTGTACTCGCGCCGCTACCCGACCAACGGCCTGTTCGCGC
>VAYD01000329.1 GCA_005883905.1 Actinomycetota bacterium | reverse complement strand
ACCCAGCTGAGCGGATCCTCGAGGAACGCGGCATAGACGAGCGTATGCAGCACGAGCCCGGCGTACGCGGCCGCCATCGCAGCCCGCCCGACGCGCTCCTCGGCCGGCCCCGCCCGGACGGCGCGCCGCAGCCCGCCGAACAGCAGCGCGAACGCGCAGAACAGCAGCCACAGGTAGCTGGCTAGCCCGATCACGCCCTGTTCGGCGGCGACCGTGACGGGGATCGTGTGCGAGGCGGCCGCGGACTTCTCGGAGTGCACGCGCTCGCGCTTGCGGAAGTCGTTGGCGAACGAGCCCGACCCGAAGCCGTAGATCGGGCGGTCGCGCGCCATCCGCGCCCCGCCCTTGATCAGGTCCGTTCGGCCGCTCGTCGAGCGGTCGAGCCCTTGGGACGACCCGGTGTGCAGCCCGATCTGCTCGGGCGCCGCGACGACGACGACCGTCCCCGCGGCCAGCGCCGCCACGGTCACGCCCACCACCAGCAGCGGACGCCAGCGCAGCGCGGCGAGCACGACCAGCCCGAGGAGCAGCGCCGCGAAGCTCGACTGCGACAGGGAGAGCACCATCCCGAACCACAGCACCGCCAGCGCCGCCGCGGCGAGCGCGACGTCGCGCCCGCGCCGCAGCGACGGCAGCGAGGCCGCGAGCACGATCATCGTCAGCGCCAGGAAGCGGCCGTAGATGTTCGGGTCGAAGAACAGCGAGTTGACGCGGAAGTACGGCTTGATCTCGTTGGCCTCGAGCACCTTCGAGTTCGAGATGAGCAGTCGGCCAGTCGCCGCTTCGACGAACCCGACCGCTGCGAACAGCAGCGCCAGCGCGACCGCGACGCCGAACACCTGGCGCAGCAGCCGGTTCGTCCAGGGCACCTCGAGCAGCAGCCGGAACAGGACCGCGAACGGGACGTAGAAGCAGCAGACCGAGACGGTCGCCTGCGTGACGTCCGACGAATAGGCCGACTGCGCGGCGTAGACGACGAGCACGATCGCCAGCGCGATCTCCACGCGCCGCAGCGCCCGCGCTTCCGGCGTCCCGACAGGATCGGGCACGCTCGTCTCCGCGGGCCGCAGCTGGCGCAGCGCGAACGCCAGCGCGCCCGCCGCGATCACCCCATAGAGCGGCAGCAGCAGGTTCGCGTTCTCGGTGCCGATCGTCACCGGCACGCGGAACGGCAGCGCCGCGAAGGCCAGCAGCGCGAAGGCCTCCGGCCGGCGCCGGATGACCTCGGTCACGACGGCGAGCGCAATCAGGCCGGCCACCGCGGCCGCGAGCGCCAGCGCGCCATGTCCCGAGAGCCCATCGGAGATCGCGTGCTGCTTGAGCGCGACGATCGCCCCCACGGCGAGCACCAGCGAGGCCAGCATCGCGATCGCGCGGGCCCGCGGCTCGCCCAGCACAAGCACCGCGGCGGCGCCGAGCGCAGCCGCCGTGAGGGCGGCCGCCTGCGCGCCTGTCGCCACCGCGAACACCGTCGTCATGACCGGCGCAGGGTACCGACCGCAACTTCAGGCTTCGCTGCGAGTATGGAACGCCGATGGACCGCACGTCCGCGCTGATCCCTGCGCTGCTGCTGGTCGCGGCGCTGGCCCCCGCGGCCATGGCGGCTCCACCGCCCAACGACGCGCCCACGAGCGCGGGCGCCTTCGAGGTCTACACGGCGGTCAACGGGATCCCCACCGAGCGCACAGCGACCGCCGAGCTGGCCGAGGCCACGCCCGATCCCGGCGTCATCCCGTGCCTGGGCTCGGGCTCGTTCCTGCGCACCGTCTGGTATCGCATCCCCGCCACGCAGACGCCGCGCGAGCTGACCATCGAGGCGAGCGGCCGGACGCTCGACGTCGTCGATCTCGCCGCGTTCGTCCAGCCCGGCCCGGGCCAGACAGTCACGAAGCTGCCGAACGGCGACAGCGCCGGCGACGCGACCTCGGGGATGACGCTGCGCGTCGACGCCTTCCGCGACGTGCTGGTCCAGGTCGGGCGCCGCGGGCCGGTCGGCAGCCCGGATGACGAACGCGTCCAGCTGTCGCTGTCCGAGACGGCGCTGCCGGTCGGCGACCTGCCCGACGGCGATCGCGCCGACGGCTCGGCTCCGTCGATCCCGCGCGGCGGCGTGACGACCGTCGGGCTCGGCGGCGCGACCACGTCGCAGGAGGACCCGTTCGTTGCGCGCTGCCCGGCCGCCGCCAGCGTCTGGCGCCGCGTGCGCCCGCCGAGCACCGGGCGCTGGACGTTCAGCGCCGACGGCGCCGACGCCGGCACGCTGTCGGTGTTCACCGGCGCGCGCCCGACGCCCGAGAGCGCTGTCGGGTGCATCGACCGCCAGGGCCCGGGGCCGCTCACGCTGCCGGTACCCGCGACGAAGAAGCGCCTCCTGTGGGTGCGCATCGGCACCGACCGCCCCGTCGCCGGGTCCGTCGCGCAGCTTCGCTTCCGCCACGCGATCGCCGGCGATCGCCTCGACGGCGGCGCCTGCCTGCCGAGCGTCGTGCCGCCGTCGGTCGGCGGGTCGCTGGTCGGATCGCGCGCCGTCAAGCGCGCCGGCCGGAGCCGGACGATGCTCCTGCGCGCGCGCGTGACGCACGGGCCGCTGTGCGGGGCGCGCTTCTCGCTGCAGGGCCCCAAGGGCGCCACGTACGCGCGCGGCCTCGCCGGCATCGTGCGCGGCACGCAGGTCATCTCGGTGCGCCGCATCCGCAAGCTCAAACGCGGCCTTTACCGCCTGAAGGTGGATGCCCTCGGAGTTGGCGCGATCCGCAACCCCGTCCGCTCTACCCTGACGTTCCGCCTGCGATGACGAAGGTCCGCCTCACACGCCGCGAGCTCGTCGCCTCCCTCGGCGCCGCCGGCGCGGTGGCGGCGGTTCCGCCCGCCTGGGCGAAGCAGCTGCTGCCGCCGAAGCGGCGGATCGTCCCCGGCGCGTTCAACGACGGGGTCGCGTCCGGCGAGCCGGCTCAGAACGCGATCACCTTCTGGTCGCGCCTGGAGACGAGCCGCCCGCGTTCGGGGGCGCGGCTTGTCGTCGCGACCGATCCCGGCCTGCGCAAGGTCGTCGCGCACGCGACCGTGCCGACCGGCCGCGGGGTCAACGGCGCGCTGAAGGCGCGCGTCGGGGGGCTCAAGCCGCACACCGAGTACTACTACGTGTGGGAGTCCGGCACGAACGTCTCGCCGATCGGCCGGACCCGCACCGCCCCGCCCCCGGGCGCCGCGCAGCCGCTGACGTTCGGGGTGTCGTCCTGCCAGAGCTACGGCATCGGCTACTTCAACGTCCACGCCGACGCCGCGGCGATTCCCGACATGGACCTCTACCTGTTCCTCGGGGACTACATCTACGAGCGCGCCGCGCGCAAGGATGCGCTGCGCGGCGACGACATCGACGCCGTCGACCTCGCCACCTATCGCGCGAAGTACGCGCTGTACCGCAGCGACCCGAACCTGCGCGAGCTGCACCGCGTCCACCCCATCGCCCACATCTGGGACGACCACGAGGTCGAGAACAACTACTCCGACAACAACCCGGCGCCGGCGCTCGCTCAGCGCTACGCGGGCTATCGAGCAGCATTCGAGTGGCTGCCGCGGATGTCGTTCCCGAGGGACCGCCACCGGATCTACCGCCAGCTCTCGTTCGGCGCGTTCGCCGACGTGTTCCTCGCCGACGAGCGCCAGTACCGCACGGGCAGCAATGACGACCAGCCGCGGCGCATGCTCGGCGACGCGCAGATGAACTGGCTGATCGCGTCGCTGAAGGCGTCCAGGGCGACGTGGAAGTTCGTCGCCAACGAGGTCGTGATCGCCTCGATCGACTACGACGGGTCGCGCAACGGCGACGCATGGGACGGCTACCCGGACGACCGCGCGCGCCTGCTCGGCGAGATCGAGCGCTCGGGCATCGACAACGTGGTGTTCCTGACCGGCGACGCGCACGTGTTCATGTGCAGCCTGCTGGCGTCGGACTTCTCCACATTCGGCGACGGCACGACGCGCAAGCCCGCGGGCGTCGAGTACGTCACGGGCTCGGTCACGTCGCTCGGGAAGGACACCCCCGAGGCGACGATCCAGGCGAAGTCGCCCTGGAACCGCGAGTACAACGCTCGTGACCACGGCTACGGGCGTGTGGCGGTCGGGCCCGACCAGCTCGTGATGGACTACATCGCCAGCGACACGCAGACCCCGGGCGCCGCGTCGGCGATGATCGAGCGCTTCACGCAGCCTGCCGGGGCGAACAGCGTCGCGCGCGAATCGCACGTCGCCGCGCGCAACGTCTGACGGCTATCGTCTCGCCCGCCATGGCCACGGGATCTCGCGCCGCGCTGCGCCGGGCGCTCCCGGGGGTCGGAGTCGCCGTGGCCATCGCTGCCTTCGTTCGGCTCGTCTACGCGCCCTGGTACGGCAACTACGACGTGCGCTACGCGCTGCTCTGGGCGCGCGACATCCTGCACGGCCACACGCCCGACTACGAGGCGGCGTTCGCGCCCACGCCGCACCCGCTGTCGATCGCCTGGAGCGTGATCGGCCTGCCGTTCGGCGACAGCGGGGGCTCGGTCATGGTGATCGTCGCGCTGCTCGGGCTCGGCGCGCTGGTGTGGATCCTGTTCCGCCTCGGCCAGGAGCTGTTCTCGCCCTGGGTGGGCGCGATCGCAGCGCTCGTCGTCCTCACCCGGCCGGCGATCATGCGCGACGCGCTGCTCGGCTACCAGGACGTGCCGTTCGCGGCGCTCGTCATCGGCGCCGTGCTGCTGGAGGCGCGCAAGCCGCGGCGCGGGACCGCGGTGCTCGTCTGCCTCGGCCTGGCCGGCCTGCTGCGCCCCGAGGCGTGGGTGCTCTCGGGCGTCTACGTCCTGTACCTCTGGCGCGACGCGACGCCGCGCCAGCGCTGGAAGCTC
>VAYD01000328.1 GCA_005883905.1 Actinomycetota bacterium | reverse complement strand
CGCTCGCGCTGCCCGACCTGCCCGAGGTCATCGCCGAGCGCCTCGTCGAACGCGTCCTGCGCGCGCCCGGCTTCGCGGGTGCGATCCCGGTGCCGGCGGTCGCGATCGACGACCCCGCCTACTCCGAGCGCCAGACGTGGTGGGGCCGCCATCGCCACTGGCGCGGGCCGAGCTGGGTGAACAGCGCCTGGTTCGTGGCGCTCGGTCTGCGGCGCCTGGGCCTCGACGACGAGGCGGCGCGGATGGCGCAGCGGCTCGCCGCGGTGATGGAACGCGAGGGCTTTCGCGAGTACTACGAGTCGCGCAGCGGCCGGGGGATGGGCGCGCACGACTTCGGCTGGTCGACCCTGATCGTCGAGCTGCTCGACCCCACGGTGCCGTGACGCTCGCGGTCGGCATCGTCGGCTGCGGCAAGGTGGCGCGCCACCACGTTCCGGCGCTGCGCGCGGCGCGTGGGGCCGAGCTCGTCGCGGCGTTCGACGTCGACACCGCGGCCGCGCGCGCGACGGGCGCCGCCCTGGCGAGCCCGCTCGCCGAGCTGATCGACCGCGTCGATCTCGTCGCAGTCTGCACGCCGCCCGAGACGCACGCCGACGTCGCCTTTGTGGCGCTGGCGGCGGGCCGCGGCGTGCTCGTCGAGAAGCCGCTGGCGGCGACGCTCGACGACGCCGACCGCATCGTCGCAGCGGCGCAGGGACTCACCGCGGCGACCGGGTTCCAGTTGCGCTGCCATCGCAAGGTCCCGGCGCGGGCGGGCTCGATCCACGGCATCTGGGGCGGGCCGGGCGCCGCGACCGTCGGCCCGCTGCTCGACCGCGCTGTCCACCACGTCGACCTCTGGCGCGCGCTGCTCGGCGACGAGGTGGCTCGCGCGCGTGTGACGGAGACGGCCGACGGGGTCCGGCTCGAAGCGGTGATGCGCGGCGGCGCGGAGCCGTACGTCGACCTCCCGGCGGACGGCCCGGCGCGCAACGAGCTCGTCGTCGACGGGCGGCGGATCGATCTGTACGCGATGGACGGGATGCTCGGCCGCCTGCGCCACTGGCGCGAGCTCGGCCGCGGCGGTCCGTACCAGTCGGCGTTCGTGGCCCAGTGGGAGGCGATCGCCGCGGGGCGCCCCCCTGCGACGGTTGCCGACGGACGGCGCGCGCTTGAGATAGTGCTCAGCTCGTGACCGCGGTCCTCTCCTACGTGATCCCCTGTGGCAACTGGCGCAATGTCGAGCGCGTGGTCGGCTGCCTGCTCGCCCAGGACGAGGTGGATCGGATCGAGCTGGTGCTGGCCGGGCCGCGCGAGCTCGAGGGCGAGATCCCGGCGCACGTTCGCGAGCGATTCGGGGGCGTGAAGATCGCGCCGGCCGACCCGCGCGAGATGGACGTCGCGCGGGCGACCGGCCTGCTCGCGGCGAGCGCGTCCGTCGCGGTCGTGGGGGAGACGCACTGCTACCCGCAGCCGGGCTACGCGCGGGCGCTCATCGGCGCGTTCGCGGACGGCACCTGGGACGGGGTCGCCCCGCAGATCGAGAACGCGAACCCCAGGACAGGGCTGAGCTGGGCGAATCTGACACTCGACTACGGCCCGTTCCTGCGCCCGGCGCGCGGCGAGTCCGACATGTTGCCCGGCCAGAACGCCGCGCTGCGCACCAAGCTGCTCGAGCCCTACCGCGACGAGCTCGCCCGTCACATGCGGATGCCGTACCTGTTCTTCCGCATGCTGCACGCGGGCGGCGCGCGGCTGTTCGTCGAGCCCGCCGCGCGGACCGCGCACCTGAACGTCACCGACCGGCGGGCGTGGCTGGCGGAGCGGTTCGGCGCGGGCCGGACGTTCGCCACCGACCGCTGCGTGTCGTGGCCGCGCTGGCGCCGCGTGGTCTACACGGTCGGCTCGCCGGCGATCCCGCTGCTGCGCCTGCGCCGCGCGCTGCGCAACCTGCGCCGTGCGGGCGGCCCGGTGCGCGCGATCCCGCCGCTTCTGGCCGGCCTGCTGGCGAGCGGCGTGGGCGAGGGGTTCGGCTATGCGGCGCCGAACCGCGACGCGCTCCCGAGCATCTTCGTCACCGAGCTCGACCGGGAGGCGTTCGCGCCGCGATGAGCTGCTCCGTGGTCGTCGCGACGTCCGGGCTGCGCCCCGACCAGCTCGCGGCGCTGCGGGCGGCGCTCGATGCGCAGGCCGAGCCGCCCGGGGGCTACGAGGTCGTGATCGTCGAGGACGTCGAGCGGCGCGGCCCGGCGGCGGCGCGCAACGAGGGCGTCGCCCGCGCACGCGGAGAGCTGATCGCGTTCACCGACGACGACTGCGAGCCGGATCCGGGCTGGCTCGTCGCGCTCGTGGCGCGCTGGCGCGGCCGCCGCGAGGTCGGCGTCGGCGGCACCCTCGTCAACGAGCTGCGACGCAACCGCTTCGCTGTCGCGAGCCAGCTCGTGCACGACACCGCGCACGCGTGGGCGAACCGGGGGCGC
>VAYD01000327.1 GCA_005883905.1 Actinomycetota bacterium | reverse complement strand
GCGCGAGCGCGAGGTGCTCGCGGTCGCGCACGAAGCTCATCTCCGGCACGCCGTAGCCGCACGAGTCCGCCACGCGCGTGACGTCCACCAGGACGATCGCCCGCCGCGACGCCTGCGTCGAGGGGTCGTCGAACTCCGCCCTCGCCAGCAGCGCGTCGAAGTCCGGCGTCCCGGCCTCCAGCACCCGCGCGCGCCCGTGCAGGCGCAGGATGCGCGGCGGCCCGTCGAACGCGCACAGCATCACGACGATGCGGCCGTTCTCGCGGACGTGCGCGATCGTCTCGGTACCACTGCCATACGCGTCGAGGTACGCGAGCGTGTGGTCGTCGAGCACGCGCAGGCTCCCGATCGGTCCCTTGGGCGAGACGTTGATGTGCCCGTCGGCGCCGAGCGGAGCGGTCCCGACGAAGAACAGGGCCTGCTTGGCGATCCAGTCGCGGTGTGCGTCCTCGATGCGCTCGAACAGCGTCGCCATCGCCTACGAGCCTAACTGCGTCAGCGCCCACACGATCAGGCCGACGACCGCGATCGCGGCGAGCAGGCCGGCCAGGATGCGAAACGGCCGGTCGATCGCGGGGCGCTGCGGGTCGCGCTCGATCAGCTCGGCCTGCAGCAGCACCTCGCGCGCCGCGTCGACGCCGGTCTGGGGCACCATCACGTCGCGCGGCCCGGCGGCGAGCATGTCGGGCACGTCAAAGCCGCGCGTGCGCTTGAGCATCGACGGCACGCCCTCCTCGAGCAGCAGTCCCTGGATGAACTCCGCCTCGGCCTGGTGGCGCGCCCCCGCGACGCGCACCAGCGGGCCCTCGGCGTACTGCGGCTTGATCTTGCGCGCCCGCGCGTGGCGCTCGGTGACCGGCTGGTCGACCCCCGTCGCCCCGGCGTAGACCAGCGGCATCCCGCACGACGGGCAGAAGCGCTCGTCGAGCCCGTGCGTCGTGCCGCACCGCGGGCAGACGAGCGGCTCAGGCGTCACGCTCGACCGGAACCTCGGTGATGACGCCGTCGTCGATCAGGAACGAGCGCACGAGCGGCTCGTCGCCGTTCGCCAGGCCCACGATGATCCACTCGACGCCCGGCCAGTTCGCGGCGAAGTTGACGTCGGTCTGCGATGGATAGGGCTCCGAGCGCGTGTGCGAGTGGTAGATCGCGCCGAGCTCGTAGCCGGCGTCCTCGATGCCGGTCAGCGTGCGGTGGAGCTCGAGGCCGTCGACCTCGAAGCGGAACGGGCTGGCCGCGGTGTTCTCGGCGGCGTGGACGGACACGGCGGCCCCGTCATCGGTCGCCACCATCCCGCAGCATTCGTTCGGCGCGTCGCGGCGCGCGTGGTCGACGATCGCGTCGAGAAGGTCCTGCGCGATCCTCACTCGGCCCGAGGCGCGGCGGGAATCTCGTCGTCGTCGTCGTCGCGGTCGTGGCCGGAGAGCGCTTCCTTGAAGTCGCGCATGCCCTTGCCCAGCGAGCGCCCGACCTCGGGCAGCTTCTTCGGGCCGAGGACGATGAGCGCAACGGCCAGCACCAGCACGAGTTCCATGGGTCCGACGTTCGGCATCACAGTGTCCTGACTACCACCACAGGGTGGATTCGAGGTCGGCGATCTCGTCGACCGGCTTCGTATAGATCCCAGAGGATAGGTACTTCCAGCCGTCATCGCACACGATGAAGACGATGTTTCCTTCATCGATCTCGTTGGCGATGCGGACGGCGATCGACGCGATCGCGCCGGAGCTGACGCCGGCGAAGATCCCCTCCTCGTCGAGCAGCTTGCGGGTCCAGACGATCGCGTCGCGGTTGGTGACGAAGATCTTCCGGTCGAGGAGGCTGAGATCGATGATCGGCGGGATGAAGCCGTCGTCGAGCGAGCGCAGGCCCTGGACCGGCTCGCCCTGCATCGGCTCGGCCGCGACGATCTTCACGCGGTCGCCGAGCTCCTCCTTGAAGCGCCGGCCGTTGCCCATCAGCGTGCCGCCGGTGCCCAGGCCCGCGACGAACGCCGTGATGTCGCCGTCGAGCTCATCGAGGATCTCCGGCGCCGTCCCGTTGTAGTGCGCCAGCGGGTTGGCCTGGTTGCCGTACTGGTAGGGCATGTAGTACGACGCGTCGCCCTCGGCCATGTCGAGCGCCATCGCGACCGCACCGTTGGAGCCCTGGTCGCCCGGCGAGTAGACGATCTCGGCGCCGAACATGTGCAGCAGCTGCGTGCGCTCGGGCGTGACGTTGTCGGGCATCACGACCTTCAGCGGGTAGCCCTTGCGCCGGCAGATCATCGCGAGCGAGATCCCGGTGTTGCCCGAGGTCGGCTCGAGGATCGTCTGGCCGGGCCGGATCAGGCCCTTCTCCTCGGCGTCCTCGATCATGCTGCGCGCCACGCGGTCCTTGACCGAGCCGGTCGGGTTGAACGACTCCATCTTGGCCCAGATGCGCACGCCGGGCTTGGGCGTGAGGCGCCGGAGCTCGATCAGCGGCGTGTTGCCGATCGCCTGGACGACGTCGCCGTAGCGACCGCCGCAGGGGCGGTTCTCCAGAGGCGGGAGACCCATACTTCACGAAATATAGCGGTGTCTTCAGGCCGCTGTGACGTCTTGCGCGAAGGCGTCGAATGCGTCGATGTAGCGCTGCAGCTGCTCGTCGGTGTGGGCCACGCTCAGCGTCCACTGCTCGTCGACGCCCGGCGTCATGAAGATGCCGTGGTTGACGTGGTAGAGCCACGCGAGGACCGAGAGCTCCTCGTCGACCTTCGTCGCGTAGTCGCGGTACTCGTACAGCGGCTCGTCGGCGAAGACCACGCAGCCCTTGGAGCCCATGCCGATCGTGTGGCACGGCAGGCCGTGGCGCGCGATGACGGCGTCGAGCCCGCCGAGCAGCCTCGTGTTCATCGCGTCGAAGCGCGCGTAGGCCTCGTCGGTCAGCACC
>VAYD01000326.1 GCA_005883905.1 Actinomycetota bacterium | reverse complement strand
GGGCATCGAGGTCGACATCGCCGGTGGCGAGCTCGCGCACCGGGCGCGGCTCATCAACCAGGGGTTCCGCAAGCACGCGCGCACCGGTCGCCCGTGGGTGCTGTTCAAGTCCGCGATGACGCTCGACGGCAAGGTGGCGACGCCGACCGGCGACTCGCAATGGATCTCCGGCGATTCCTCGCGCGAGCTCGCGCACCACTGGCGCGCCAGCGTGGATGCCGTCGTGGTCGGCATCGGCACGGCGCTGACCGACGACCCGCAGCTGACGGCTCGCGTCGAGGGCGTGCACCGCCAGCCGCGCCGCGTCGTGTTCGACTCGACCGCTCGGCTGCCGCTGGACTCGAAGCTCGTGGCGCAAGCGCCCGAGGTGGCGCTGACCGTGGTCGTGACGCGCGCGGCCAAGCGCGTCGACGTCGAGAACCTCGAGACGGCCGGCGCCGACATCATCGTTGCGACGGGCGAGAACGAGCCGTCGCGGGTGCGCAGCGCGCTCATCGCGCTCGGCGATTCGGGCGTCACGTCCATCCTCCTGGAGGGCGGGCCGCACCTCGCGGGCGCGTTTCTCGACGCCGGCGAGATCGACGAGGTCAGGCTGTTCCTCGCGCCGCTGGTCATCGGCGGCCGGATGGCGCGCGATCCGCTCGAGGGCGAGGGCGTCGAGCAGATCTCCGAGGCGCTGCGCGCGCTGACGCTCGACTGCGAGAAGGTCGCCGACGATCTCCTGATCAGCGCCCGGCTGCGGGAGTGGTGACGTGTTCACCGGGCTGGTCGAGGACCTGGGGACCGTGACCTCCGTTGACGCCACGAGCGACGGCGTCCGGATCGCGATCACGTCGCCGCTGGCGCGCGAGCTCAAGGAGGGCGACAGCGTCGCGGTCAACGGCGTCTGCCTGACGGCCACCGGCCTCTGCGGCGGCGAGCTGTTCGGCGCCGACGTGATGAACGAGACGCTGCGGCGCTCCTCGCTGAGCGAGCTGCAGGCCGGCTCGCGTGTCAACCTCGAGCTGCCGCTGAAGCCCGACTCGCGCCTGGGCGGGCACATCGTCCAGGGGCACGTCGACGGGGTGGGCGCGGTCGCGGGCGCCGAGCACGACGGGTTCTCCCGCCGGGTGACGATCGAGGCGGACCCCGCGCTGCTGCGCTACGTGGTCGAGAAGGGCTCGATTACCGTCGACGGGGTCTCGCTCACCGTAGCCTCTGTGGATGATTCGGCGTTCGACGTGTCGCTGATCCCCGAGACATTGGAGCGCACCACGCTGGGCGCTACCGAGGAAGGGACCCCCGTGAACCTGGAAGTGGACATCGTGGCCAAGTACGTGGAGAAGCTGGTTCTTCCTCATGGCGACTAGAGAAGACGTCAAGTTCGCCACCATCGAAGAGGCGCTCGAGGACATCGCCGCCGGCGGCATGGTCGTGGTCGTCGACGACGAGGACCGCGAGAACGAGGGCGACCTCGTCATGGCGGCGCAGTTCGTCACTCCCGACGCGATCAACTTCATGACGCGCCAGGCGGGCGGCTGGATCTGCCTCGCGCTGACGCCCGACCGCTGCGACGAGCTTGGGCTGGACCTGATGGCCGCGAAGAACGAGTCGCCCCACCAGACGCCGTTCACCGTGACGATCGAGGCGCGCGAGGGCGTCACGACCGGTATCAGCGTGCACGACCAGGCGCACACGATGCAGGTCGCGGTCGATCCGACCAAGGACCAGGACGACATCGTCACGCCCGGCCACGTGCACCCGCTCAAGGCGAAGGCGGGCGGCGTGCTCGAGCGCACGGGTCACACCGAGGCCTCGATCGATCTCGCTCGCCTTGCGGGCCTGAACCCCGCGGGCGTGATCTGCGAGATCCAGAACGAGGACGGCTCGATGGCCCGCTCCGACGACCTCGCGGCGTACTGCTTCAAGCACGGGCTGAAGATGATCACGATCGCCGATCTGATCGCCTATCGGCGCCGCCACGACAAGCTCGTCGAGCGGGTCGTGGAGACCGGCCTGCCGACGGGCTTCGGCGACTTCAAGGTGATCGGATACCGGTCGCTCGTCGACGAGAAGCACCACGTCGCGCTGGTCAAGGGCGAGGTCTCGGGCAAGGAGGACGTGCTCGTGCGCGTGCACTCCGAGTGCCTGACCGGCGACGTGTTCCATTCGCTGCGCTGCGACTGCGGCGAGCAGCTCGAGAGCGCGCTGTCGATGATCGAGCGCGAGGGCCAGGGCGTCCTGCTGTACCTGGCGCAGGAGGGCCGCGGGATCGGCCTGCTCAACAAGCTGCGCGCCTACAAGCTGCAGGAAGAGGGCCTCGACACCGTCGACGCCAACCTCAAGCTCGGCCTGCCGGCCGACCTGCGCGACTACGGCATCGGCGCGCAGATCCTCGTCGACCTCGGCCTGACCTCGATCCGGATCCTCACCAACAACCCGAAGAAGATCCGCGGGCTGGAGGGCTACGGGCTGAGCGTCACGGCGCAGGTGCCGATCGAGCACCTGCCCAACCCGCACAATGAGGCCTACCTCCGCGCCAAGAAGGAGCGCATGGGCCACACGCTGCACCACCAGGGGCTCGCGCTCGACGAGGAGATGATCGCCGAGGAGCACCGGCGGCGTGCCTGAGCGCTACGCGATCGTCGTCGGCCGGTTCTACGAGGATCTGGCCGACAAGCTCGTGACGTCTGCGCGGAGCGTCTTCGAGGAGGCCGGGGGAGCGGTCGACGTGTTCGACGTCCCCGGTGCGTATGAGCTGCCGCTCGCGGCCAAGTACTGCGCCGAGACCGGCCGCTACGCCGGCGTCGCGGCGCTCGGCGCGGTCATCCGCGGCGAGACGACGCACTACGACTACGTCTGCGGCGAATGCGCGCGCGGGCTGATGGACGTCCAGCTGCAGACCGGTGTCCCATGCGGCTTCGGCGTGCTGACCGTCGAGACCATGGACCA
>VAYD01000325.1 GCA_005883905.1 Actinomycetota bacterium | reverse complement strand
CCTTGCGCGCCACCTACCAGGGCACGAACCTCACCAAGTTCGTGAAGCAAGCCGACTGGGAGGCTCTGAACGCTCCTGAGGAGTAGTGGCCTTCGGGCAGCGTCGCTCCAGCTCGCGGGCAAAGGAGTCCGACGCCTTGCAGATCGCAGCCTCGCCGGTGCGCCTGCACAGCGCTCCGGCGAGGTCGCGGTTCAGCACGTGGTAGTTGAGGTCGGCGGGTGGCCCGCCCTCCTCGTAGCGTGACCACACGCCGCTGACGTCGAAGCGCTTGATGTGGCGCCGCGCGGCGCGCAGGCCCTCGGCCTCGAGGGCGGCGATCTTCGGGTCCTTCGTCACGCGCACGAGGTCGTGCAGTGCGATGACCGCGTTGAGCTGCGCGTTGAGCACCCGCTCGCCGGGCGCGAACGAATAGAGCGCGTACCAGTTGCCGTCCGCGCCGAGCGGGACGCGGATGCCGAGCGGCGCGCGCACGCCGAACAGCGCGGCGATCTGCAGCGCCGTGCCGTAGCGGTCGGCCTTCAGGTACGCGCGGATCGCGGTCGCCTGCGACAGCCCGCTCGACCACGGCGGCAGCGCGCCGCCGAACGGGAACAGGTAGTCCCAGGTGATCGCGTCACCGCGGCGCTGCGCCAGCGCGAGCATCTCGTCGAGCGCGTCGCGGGCCTGCGCCTTGGACTCCTCGGTGCTCTCGGCGAAGAGCGTGTTGATCGCGGCGAACGTCCCGTTGACCTGGACCTGCAGGCCCATCCCCGGATACCACTGGAAGACCACGCTGCTGTTCGGGAACGTCAGGCGCGCGGCGTGGGCCCGCTTGTGCTTCTTCTTCTTGGGGATCCGCAGCGGCTTGCACTTGCGGCCGGCCGCGCCCTTCTCGCCGGGCGAGCCGCCCGAGGTCGGCGGCCCGTGGGTCGCCCACCAGTCGGCGTTGCGCTCGATCGTGAGGAACGCCATCGGCATGACGTCGGGCGCCAGCACGCCCCGCGCCGCCATGCCGCGCACGATGTTCAGCGACGCGATCAGCTCGCGCCTGCGGATGCTGCCCTTCGGCAGCGAGCCGGCGACCAGCGTCGCGTGGCGGTACGTCGCGCGCCACGCGGACTCCTGCTGAGGCGAGATCTGCAGCGCGAGCGAGGCGCGGCCGAGCGCGACGACGACCGAATCCGTCGCCGCGGCGGCTTCGCCGGCGCCGGTGAGCGCGGCGGCGCACGCCAGGGCGATCCAGATCCGTGTCACTCGCATTCGTTCGCCATCATGCGCCCATGCCCTCCGCGCTGCGTTTCGAGCCGGTCGCGACCGTCGTCGGCGGGCGCAGCGAGCCCGTCGACGACGACTGGGACGGCGTCGAGGCGATCGTGCGGCTCGACGAGCGCTTCGAGCCCGAGGCGCTCGACGGATTGGCCGAGTTCAGCCACGTCGAGGTCGTCTACGTGTTCGACCGGGTCGATCCGGCGGACGTCGAGACGGGCGCGCGCCACCCGCGCGGCAACGAGCGCTGGCCGCGCGTGGGGATCTTCGCCCAGCGCGCGAAGGATCGGCCGAACCGGATCGGCGTGAGCATCTGCCGGCTTTTGCTCGTGGAGGGATGCGACCTGCACGTCGCGGGACTCGATGCGGTCGACGGCACGCCGGTGCTGGACCTCAAGCCGGTCATGGCGGAGTTCGCGCCGCGCGGCGAGACCCGTCAGCCGGAGTGGGCGCGCGAGCTGATGGCCGGTTACTGGATCAGCTCGTAGCTCAGCTCGACCCAGGGGGCGGTTCGGAGGTCCGCGCCCGGCTCGGTCAGCAGCCGGCCCTCGCAGCGCACCGTCAGCGACTCGGTCGCGAACGGCCACGGCGTCACCTCGCCATCGGGCTCCATCCGCACGCCCTCGCCCGTCCACGGCCGCCAGCCGAGCAGCAGCGCGAGGCTCATGCTGTCCCACGTCCACACCAGCCGGTGGTTGCGCACGATCTCCTCGTCGGGGGCCTCGAGCGTCGCCCGGACCTCCCGCTCGAACGCACTGCGGTCGAGGTCCTTGTACAGCCGGCTGCCGTGCATCGACACGAGGAGCGCCGCGTAGCGGCTCTGCGCCAGCAACGCGTCAGGGCCGGTCTGCCACATCGCCAGCTTGGTCGGCATGTCGAGCGACATGAACGTGTACGGGTAGCCGGTCCCGGGGTCGTAGGCCGGCCGGCGCTCCCAGTCCGTCCACGCGACGTCGTGCTGCTCGGCGGCAAGGCAGACCTCCTCGCGCGGGTGCACGTCGCGCCAGGCCCGCGCGAGCTGGCCCGAGATCCAGGCGTGCGACGGCTGCGCCACAGCCACCTTGCCGTCGGGATGGTCGACCAGGACCACGGGCACATCCTGCTAGAACCCCGCCGTGGCGACCAGACGCGTCGAACATCTCGTCGTCGGCGCGGGGACCGCGGGCGCCGCCGCCGCCCGCACGCTGCGCGCGGAAGGCGCGGACGTGCTGCTCGTCGGGCGCGAGCTCGATCCGCCCTACCACCGGCCGCCGATCACGAAGGGGCTGCTCCAGGGCGTCGAGACCCGCGAGAGCACGTTTTTCGACGGCCTCGAGGACGTCGAGCTGCTGACCCGCGCGAGCGTGATGTCGCTCGACACCGAGGCTCGCGTCG